>CAYIVY010000018.1:0-12472 GCA_964366945.1 uncultured Gammaproteobacteria bacterium | reverse complement strand
GCAACTTGGCCACCTTTAAAAATTAGGAAAGTGGGGATAGAAAAAACCTGATATTGAGAAGATAATTCTTGATTTTGGTCAACATCTACTTTAACAAATTTTACATTTTTTACTTCTTCAGCTAACTGATCAATAATTGGTCCAGTCGTCTTACATGGGCCGCACCATTGGGCGTAAAAGTCAACAAAAACTATACCTTTATTTTTTAATACTTCGGTTTCAAAATTATTTTTATCTACATGGGCGACTGTCATATTTTTATAAGTTAAATTGATAAGTAAAAAAGTATCTTCAATCTTAGTACGAGTTATTTTTAATGTCAAACGCAAATGACCAGAACATATCATTCGTAATTATTTTATTGTTCTAATAATCCAATAGAATATTTTTGTAGGTTATAAGCAACTGACAAAATGAGTAATAAGGTTTATAACATAATAATGTTATCTAAAATTCTTTCCGGTACAGTCATAGGTTTAGATGGGATTTTGATAGAGGTTGAAGTCGATGTAGCCGCCAAAGGCTTCCCCGGTTTTACCATTGTTGGACTGCCGGATAAATCTGTAGCAGAGGCGAAAGAGAGAGTGAGAGCGGCTATTATTAATACTTCTTTTAAAGTTCCCGATACTCGTATTACCGTTAATTTGGCACCAGCCGATATTCCTAAAGTCGGATCGGCTTTCGATCTACCAATTGCCGTTGGGATTTTATCAGCTTCCGGTATGATAAAAAAAGAAATCTTGACTGACAGTCTTTTCTTAGGTGAGCTTTCTTTAAAAGGTGATGTCCGGCGGGTCTCAGGAGCAATCTCAATCGCCCTACTTGCCAAGTCAAAAAAGATTAAGAAAATTTTTGTATCCAGAGAAAATATTTCTGAGGTAATTCTAGTCGATGGGATTGATGTCTACCCAGTTGATAATCTAGCTGACTTAATTTTGCATATAAATGAAATTAAACTCATTACTCCCTCTTTGCACAGTGATCTTGTCAGCTTGATTAAAGAAGAAAAATATGATTATTTATTCGAGGATATTAAAGGGCAAGAAACGGCCAAAAGAGCCTTGGAGATTGCAGCAGCAGGTTTTCATAATATTATTCTAAAAGGCCCGCCCGGTACAGGGAAAACTCTACTGTCACGGGCTTTTCCTTCAATTTTGCCGGCAATGGAAAAAGAGGAAATTCTTGAGGTAACTAAAATTTATTCAGTCGCAGGCCTGCTTTACAATCAGAATTTCATTGCTAGTAGACCATTCCGATCTCCTCATCATACAACTTCACGGATTGGGCTGGTTGGTGGTGGATCAAATCCAGCTCCGGGTGAGATTTCTTTGGCCCATCGGGGAGTATTATTTTTGGACGAAATTCCCGAGTTTCCTCGGACGACTTTAGAGTCACTTCGCCAACCGTTGGAGGATGGTTTTATCACAATTTCCAGAGCTTCGGGAACTTTGATCTTTCCTTCCCGTTTTTTACTTCTCGCCGCCTCAAATCCCTGTCCATGCGGATACTTAGGTCATGAAAAAAAACCCTGTCACTGTCTACCTGGTACGATTCTAAAATATCGAAAAAGATTATCCGGTCCACTTTTGGATAGAATAGATTTGCACATTGACGTTCCCTCGGTCAGTGAAGAAAAATTAACCAGTAATACTTTGAGCGAGTCCAGTCAAAAAGTACGAGCGCGGGTAGTTGGCGCTAGGGCAATTCAAAAAAAGCGATTTAAAGGATTGAAAATTTTTAGTAACGGAGAGATGTCCTCGTCCCAGATTAAAAAATTCTGTCAACTAAGTCCAGAGGCCACCGATCTACTGAAGCAGGCGATAGTTAAACTATCTTTATCAGCTCGTAGTTATTTTAAGACGATTAAAATTAGTCAGACGATTGCTGATTTAAACGGGAGGGAAATCATTGACGTTTCCTATGTATCTGAGGCTTTGCAGTTTAGATCGCATGATGAGTAAACGGATAAAATCGGATGAAATCGGATTTAATTAGATGAAATTAGATTCAAACTCTATGTTTGAGATTAAAGATTTAAGAATTTATCAAAAAGCATTGGTGCTAGTGAAAGTAGTTTATGGTTTTATTAGAAATAATCCAAAATTGTCAAGAGATTATTCTTTATGTGATCAAATAAAAAGGGCTTCAGTATCTGTTCCTGCGAATATATCTGAAGGCTTTTTTCGTTCTAAAAAACAAACAAAAAATTATCTTGAAATTTCTTCGGGCTCAGCGAATGAGGTAATAACTTTACTCAAGATTATTTTTCTAGTTTACGAGATAAATACAAATAAGTTACAAGAAGAATATACAATTCTAAGTAAACAGATTAACTCTTTTTCCTCAAAATTCTGACTAATTACATCTAATTTTATCTGATTTTATCTCATTATATCTAATCAAAATAGACATTGACAACTAAACGGATATTCTCTATACTTTTTCTATATGTTTAACTTCTTTAGCGTTTTTGCCAAGCCACCTGATAAAAGTTATGGACAAGTCCTGCTTGGATTCAAAATTCCCAATATTACAGAGATCCTTACTTTTCTATTTAGGTTTTTCTTTATTCTGGCCGGATTAATTGCCCTTATTTATTTACTTTTGGGAGCTTTGGCTTGGATTACATCAGGCGGCAATAAAGAATCAGTTGACAAGGCCAGAGAAAAGATTCAGGCCGCCGTAGTTGGTATGATTCTTATATTTGCAGTTTTGGCAATAGTGATTGTGGTTGAAAATATTTTTTTTCTTCCGGGTCAAGGTCTGGGTCTGTCAAAGCCGATTGTTTTTCCTGGCTTAATTGAACCAGGAAGTAATTAACTATTGTCTTCTCAACTGTGTTAAATTTATTTTTATCAAGTATCATTCGATACCTGACTATGCCTCTTTTTACAGTTTCTGCTCAGATTCCCGGACAGATAAATGATTGGGGTAATTGCGTAGTTGATGATGTTCCAACTCTCAAATGTCTAGAGATAGTATTTGGTAATATTCTTTTTATGTCCTCATTTTTTATTATCTTGGTACTTTTTATTATGTTTGTGGTTGGCTCTTTCCGCTACCTATCTTCATTTGGTAATCCGGAGCGGATTAAAAAAGCTCAAGGAACCTTGAAGTTTGCATTAATAGGCTTTATTTTATTTATCAGCGCCTTTCTTATATTGACAGTCATCGACAAACTGTTTTTAGGAGATAAAAAGAGGATTTTTGAGTTTAATTTGGAGACACCTCCATAAAAGGACTACTTACTTGGAGTCACAAAAATTACCTTCACTCCTTTATCCTCCGGAATTGGTGAGGCCATTTTGTTTTTTTCCTTGATGAAGTTATAGGAGATAAACATCAAAAGAGCGATGCCGATGGCGATTAAGACAATCCCTAATTTTTTCATAGATTCACTTTTTCTTTAATAAGATATTTAGGCCGCTTTTGTACTTCCTGATAGATCTTACCAATATATTCGCCAATTATTCCAATTGTGATCAGTTGAATTCCGCCAATAAACATAATAGCTGTAAAAAGACCGGCCCAGCCAATCACAAACGATTGAGGAGAAACCGCTTTTCTAATCAGTTCATATATTATTCCTAAAAAACCAACGATTCCAGAGAGAAATCCAAAATAAGTAGCGATCCGAAGTGGTTTAACAGAGAAAGAAGTAATTCCTTCTAAGGCAAAGTTCAACATCTTAAAAAATCCATAATGAGTTTTACCGGTTAATCTTTTATCTCTTTTAAAGTAGACAAACTCAGTTGGAAATCCACCCCAAGAAACTAAACCACGCAAAAAACTTGGTTTTTCCTGAAGATTATTTATGAAACTAACGACCTGTTTGTCAAGGAGGCGAAAGTCGCCAACTTCCTGCGGGATCGGAGTATCAGATAAAAAATTAATCAATTGATAAAAAACTGTAGCCGTAAATTTTTTAAAGAAATTTTCGCCCTGCCTTTCCTTTCTTTTGGCATAAACGATTTTAGCGCCTTTTTGCCATTTTTCAATCATTTGAGGAATAATTTCGGGAGGGTCTTGAAGATCAGCGTCAATGGTAATCACACAATTACCGTGAGCGGTTTCATAACCGGCAGCTAAGGCCATCTGGTGACCAAAGTTTCTGTAAAAAGAAATTAATTTTATATCTTTGTTTTTTGCAGATTGTTTTTTAACGATTGATGACGTTTTGTCTTTTGAACCATCGTCAACAAAAATTATTTCATACTGATAATTTTTTATAACCGGAATCAGGAGATTGATCAAAGGGTCAATATTTTGCTCCTCATTGTAGACAGGAACGATGATGGAGATAAAAAATTTATTGTCCATGAAAAAATTATAGCAAATTCTTATGTTACGGGGCCGGGAGTCGAACCGCGGTCTAGGAGATTATGCAAAAGTTGTCTCCAATTACTTGGAGTATCGGACTGTGTCTTCACCCCGCCGAGGCGGGGGTTGGCGTTCAGTCTCTACAGGTTCCCGACCCAGTCGGGATTCCCGCGGCGTTTTCCTGTTTAATTAGGAGTTCGCCGTTATAAGCCAATTATCATACGAAATTACTTTCATATGAGCCCATTATTTTAAGCCTCCTGTGCAGCCGTACACTACCCCGTATTGTTAAATTACGTATAAATTATACTAAATTTTTTATGCTTATGTGCTGTTGATATTGATTTATTAGCTTGCTTGTCATCCCCGTGTTTACCCTGAGTTAAATCGAAGGGAAGACGGGGATCCAGTCTAAATCATTAACTATTATCAATGATTATCTTAAAGACGGCCGTCTACAAGATAATATAAATATTGGTCTTTTGTACTTATTTTAAAAATAAATTATTTTAGTTTGGATTTCCTACTTCACTGGAATAATAATATTGTTTTTAGGAAAATATTTGGTTATATTAAGGGAATAAATTTGCAGATATGTTATGGATAATTTTTATTTACGTTCTATAACAGAGTATTGTGAACGAGTAAGCGTTGGATTTCTATCAGAACCTTTTAATCTAATCAGTAATTTTGCTTTTTTTGTTTCAGCAATTTTTTTATATAGATTAACAAAACAAGAAAAGATCAAAGGTTTTCAATATAAGTTACCTTTGTTTTTAGTGATTTTTATTGGCATTGGAAGCTCTCTTTGGCATAGCATAAGAAATCCTTTTACCAACGCTTTAGACGCGATTCCAATTTTTATTTTTTTCTTAATCTTGGTATTTTTACTACTTAAGAATCTTCTTCAAAATAATAAACAGTCATTCCTAATTACCACTAGCTTTCTTTTTTTACAAATAGTAGTCTCGTATTTATTCCCTAATTTTTTAAATGGGTCCATAAGGCATTTTATTAATGGATTAACTTTTATAATTCTGATTTTTTGGATCAATAAAAAATATAAGCGAATTAATATTAATATATTAATAGCTTTTACCATATATATTTTTGCAATAGTTTTTCGCTCAATTGATAATAATGTTTGCCCCGTTTTTCCTGTAGGAACTCATTTTCTTTGGCACATATTTAATTCAATAGCGGTTTATTTTGCTGTTAAAGGTTTGTTTTTTCTTAGACACCCTCAGGGTGGCTAAGCAAAAATGATTGAATTATTTAAAATATAACTTCCACCGCCAGTTGGGAAGTGGGGATATTTCCTTCATTTTTTCTAATATTGGTGTTACACATTAATATTTCTTTTAAAATCTGATCTTTACGAGATTACTCACATGTAGAGTGAGAACAACCTAACTTATTCCAGGAACAGGAAATTTGATAGAGAAGTCTGTCACTTCCTGAGCGATATTTTTTAACACTCTTTCTTCATTTTTATGGATGAGAGCTTTATCAATAAAGTTTGCCACAGTTTCCATATCTTTTTCAATTGCACCCCTCGTTGTTAATGCCGGTGTTCCAAGGCGAATGCCAGATGGATCAAGGGGTTTGCGTGGATCAAAAGGGATCATATTTTTATTGATAGATATATTGACTGACTCAAGTGCGTGCTCTGCTTCTTTCCCCGTAATACCTCTACTTCCGAAAACATCAACGAGCATCAGGTGATTATCTGTTCCGCCAGAAATAATTCTATATCCTCGTTTTTGCATAGCTTTAGCTAGTGCTCGGGCATTTTTAATAACTTGAGCAGCATATTCTTTAAACTCTGGCTTAAGTGCTTCATGAAAAGCCACGGCTTTTGCGGCATTAATATGATCATGTGGACCACCTTGAACACCTGGAAAGACAGATCTGTTTATAGCTTTGGCGAACTCTTCCTTGCACATGATCATCGCTCCTCGGGGGCCACGAAGAGTCTTATGAGTAGTTGTAGATACAACATCAAAATAAGGAACAGGGCTTTCTATCTGACCTCCAGCAATAAGCCCCGCAATATGAGCAATATCTGCAAATGTTAATGCCCCAACTTTATCAGCAATTTGTTTGAATCTCTTCCAATCCATGTTACGACTATACGCGGAAAATCCAGCTAAAATCATTTTCGGTTTCTCTTTTATGGCAATTTTTTCAACTTCATCCATGTCAATAATTTCAGTTTTTGGATCGACAAAGTAAGGAATGATTTTATACAATAATCCAGAAAAATTAAGAGGATGACCGTGTGACAAATGGCCACCTTGATCTAAGGAAAGACCCAAAACTTTGTCTCCAGGTTTAAGAAGTGCCATATAAACAGCCAGATTAGCTGGGCTACCAGAAAGAGGTTGAACATTAACATGCTCTGCACCAAAAAGTTTTTTTGCCCACTCAATAGCAAAATTCTCTGCCTGATCTATAACTTGATTACCACCATAATATCGTTTTCCAGGATATCCTTCTGAATATTTATTAGTAAGAACGCTACCCATGGCTTCTAGCACTGCAGGAGAGACATAGTTCTCAGACGCAATAAGTTCTATGCCATTTTTCTGACGTCTTTCTTCGGCTTTAATAATGTTATAAATTTCCGGACATGTTTGTTCCAACGAAGATAATTTCATAAGTTTTTAGCTTAATAAGAAAAGTGTAATAAATTAATTTTTAAAAAACAACTCATTATTTTCTTCTTTCATCAGATTCAGGGTGACTAGGTATAAAATAATCTAATTACTTAAAATATAACTCCCACCATTGGCGCCAGTTGGGTAGAGGGGTTGGAGTAATTGAGAGAGGAGTTTTGGGTGGGGAAGGAATAATATAAGCAACTTCATTAACTTTGAGTAAATTAAGATTATTACGAATAGTTTTTTCAATTTCCTCTTGACTTTTTTTTCGAACAACCTCTGTTTTTAACTCAATATTGCGTTTTTTTTCTTTGTCAAAGTTTTTTTTAAACTGTTGATAGAATTGTAACTTGCTTTTATAGCTGAAAAGATTTTTTAATAAAGAAGAAAAGAGGAATAAAAGTAGACAAAGAAAGATGACATTTTTAATTAACTTCATAAGAAAATAAAACCTTCATTATTCTTTCCGGATCGGCCTTTGATTTTAGTTGTTTCATACAAATGCCAATAATCGCCTTTTTGTTTGCGTCAAATACAGTCTGATTTTCTTTTATAACTCTGTCAACTTCACTTTTGAGTTCCTCATCGCTAATTTCGGCTGGTAAATACATTGAGAGGATTTCCAACTGTTTTTTACTGTCTTCAGCAAGTTCTTTTCTTCCACCTTTTTCAAAAGCGTCAATAGATTCCTTTAATTCTTTTATCACTTTTTTTAGGACAACTATCGTTTCGTCATCATTTAAATCTTCGCCAGCAGGTGGATTTTTATCGATCTCTTCATTCTTAATTTGTGCTAAAATAAAGCGAAGAATGCCAAGTTTGGTTTTATCGCCGCTTTTAAGAGCGGTGATCTGATCATCTTGAAGTTTTTGTCTTAGCATTAGATAATTATAATCTTTATGAGAAAAAAAACAAGTAAAACCTACGCATCGGAAGGTAAAGATGTTTTATCGCTAATTAATAATATTCAAAAAATAATTACCACTAAACCCAATACTAGTCAAATGTTTGAGGAAGTTCAGATGATGAAGTTTAAGATAAAACCAATCCATGGTGACGTCTCGGCCTTTAACCTTAAAAACATAAGCTTTATCGAGAGTCTCTGGAGCCTGGGAAAATTAGATGAATTTTTTCATAGAGAATTTCCTCAACTATCAAAGAAAGACCAGGAAGTTTTTTTAAGATTTTTTGACAATTTGTATTTTAGATATCAACAACAACTTAATAAGATTAATCTTCAACCAGCCAAGACAACTTTTACAAAAACAGGTTCATTGGAACTGGAGATCTATAAAGAAGGTAAGTTGAAAAAAAAAGTAAACTAATTTATAGTGAGTCAACCGAACTATGAAAAGATTTCCAGTCGTTATCGACTTAGAAACAAAGCACACGTTTCGTGATTTTGCCGAACATGAAAAACTGGGAATTACCGTCTTGGCGATCTTTAATTACAAAGACAACTCTCAAAACGTATTTACCGAAAAAGAGATTAGTAATCTCTTTCCAATACTGGAAAACTGCTCATACATAATTGGTTTTAATATTAATAGTTTTGATCTGCCGGTCTTACAGCCATATTATCCTGGAGATATTAAACACTTCAAAACCTTTGATATCCTAGATGATATAAAAAGAATTTTAGGTAAAAGGCTGTCCTTGAATGATACAATTAGGGCAACTTTGGATAAGAAAAAAACCGGTCATGGATTACAGGCAATTGATTTTTATCATGAGGGCAAATTGGCAGAATTAAAAAAATATTGTATGGATGACGTAATGTTGACCAAAGAGCTTTTTGATTATGGAGTCAGCCATAAAAAAATTTCTTATTTAAATGAAAATGGTAAAGTGGACATTACTGTTGACTGGGAGAAATATTTAGAAGATGAAGATGTGAATGAAATGCCGTTAACATTACCATTTTAGTTTATAAAGTTATTACTTCTTATAATAAATACAAACCCAATAATAGGACTAGCACCCATGGACGGAGTCACTGACGCTCCTTTTCGCTACATTACCGATGTTTACGGAAAGCCGGGCATAATCTATACAGAATTTACTTCCGTTAAAGGATTAATTTTAGGTAAGCCGGCAATTGAGCGAATGTTACTGCATCATAAAACTGAGACAACTATGATTGCTCAATTTTTTGGTTGTGAGCCTAAATATTTTTATCAAGCAGCACTTGTTGCGCTAGAGAAAGGCTATGATGGGATCGATATTAACATGGGCTGTCCGGATAAAAGCGTCTTTCATCGAGGGGCTGGCGCAGCTTTGATTATTCAACCGAAACTGGCCAAAGAAATTATTTTATCGGTAAAAAAAGCAACCAAAGATGGGGCAAAAAAATTCAATATTAAAAAATATATTCCGGTTTCGGTTAAGACCAGAACCGGTTATAAAATTCCTCAAACTAAAGAATGGATAAATCATCTATTGGAGGCAGAGCCCGATGTTATCTGTCTCCATGCCCGCACTTTTGCCCAGAAATATTCTGGCCTTGCCGATTGGGAGCAGATTGGAATTGCAGCCGAAACAGCTAAAGAAACAAAAGCAAAAATTTTTGGTAATGGTGATATAAAAAGTCGAGAGGAAGGATTAAAAAAAATTAAACAATATAATTTAGCTGGAGTTTTGATCGGCCGGGCGGCTTTGGGTAATCCCTGGATATTCCAAGGAATAATTCCCACAACCATCGAACGATTCACAGTGCTACTGGAACACTGTAAGAAGTTCCGGGAATTTTTTCCGGAGAGCGACTTTAGTATTATGAGAAAACATTTGGCTTGGTACGTGAAAGACTTTCCACATGCAGCCGAAGTGAGGAACGAGCTTATGCAAGTAAAAAGCATTGAGGATGTGAAGAAGATATTAATAACAATTATTCCGTCAATAACCTAAAAAATATTATGTCTATTATTTTAAGCTTTTTTTTTGGATATTTAATCTCTCATGTTTATGAAAGATAGGTTTGTCTCTAACTAAGAAAATTAAAATTAGTGGACTAATTATTTTTGGTTATAGATTTCATCATAGTTTGTACGGGTTATTAGTAATAATCATTGCTTTAGTTTTTTATAATCCCTCAGCTTCACTTTTGGTGATTTCAGTAGGATTAGGAAACATTGTCCAACATTATTTTTCAGGAGATGGACTTGTATTTATCACGAAAGAAAACAAATAAATAATGTCTTGTCATTCCCTTGAAGGATGGAATCCAGACTAAATATACTATCTTGTAGACGGCCGTCTCATAGATATCATTTTAATGATAAAAATATATTTATCAACTATAATTTATTCATGTTATTTGTAGATGAATTTATAAAAAAACATCCGGTCAAATCATTAAAAATAAATAACATTGTTGGTAAATATATAGTGGGAGGAAAAAGTAATATAGGGTTTCTCATTTTTCCAGGCGGCGGGCAAGATATGTATTCTAGTTATGATTTGATTGAAGCATACGAAAATAAATTTAAAGTAATTTCTTTAAGTATAACCAGTTTTTCTGATTTAAAAACTTTTTTTGATTTTATAAATAAAGTTCTTGAAATAGAAAAAATAAATAAAATTATTGTTTATGGGCTATCCCTGGGAAGATTTATTGCCCAACATTATGTTAAGGCAAATAGAAAAAGAGTGATCAAATTAATTCTTTCCCATACGGCAACTACAAGATCAAAGCCAGTTATAAAAAAAGTTATGATTCCTGGTAAAATTCTTTATTTCTTTCTTCCAATAATTCCCATGAAATTATTACGTTACTTAGTCAAAAAGAATTCTGGTAGGATTCAAGCGGGACATTCAAATATTTTAGAATTATGGAAAAAATATACTTCAAAATCTAATTTAGAAAAACGAACAGAATTTATTAATCGTTTTGGATTGGATTTTTTAAATAGAGAGTATTTAAATTCTTTTTACAGATTAGGGACGAATATGGAAAGTGAAGAAAGAGGGTGGGACATCGACGATTCAAAAGATTGGAGTAAAAATATATTAATAATTAAGGCCGCTGATGACCCATTAGCACAGGATGATGGAATGCTCAAAAGATATTATCCGAAGGCAAAAGAATATATTTTTAATGGAACTGGCCACTTAACACCTTTTATACAATTTGAAAAGATGAAGCGAGTAATAGATGAGTTTATTTTATGATCCACTCATCAAACCAAAGAACTTATTAAAATCTTCCTAATCCTTTTCACAATTATTAATTGTTCTTTACTTTCATTTTAAAAGTTGATTAACGATCCGATAAACATCTTTACGATGATGAATCAAAACAATATAAATTTCTTGTGAGGTTTTTCTATAAACAATTCTGTAGTTTCCAACTCGTACACGAAAAATATCTTTAAAACCGGAAAGTTTTTCTTCATTAATTGTTAAATTATCTAATAAAGATTTAATTTTCCTAGCAACAGCAATTTGATCGATTTTGGTGATTTTTTTTAATTCTTTTTTAGCTCTTGAAGAAATTATTATCTTCATATATCAAGTTCTTTTAAAACCTTATCAAAGTCTTCTCCCTTTTTAAAATCAGTTGTTTCCACAGCTCTTCTATCAATATTATCTTCAATAAAAGAAACAATCTTTTCATAAAGATCTTTACCCAACAAATAACCCTCAACTTTATTACGATTTTCAACAGCAAGTGGGTAATAAAGCGCCTCTTCAATTGCTTTAGATGGATTAATTTTGAGTTGGGAAATAGATATGGTATTCATAATAAGAATAATAGTAGCAATCAATAGGTCACTTGTCAAGACCTATTAATAGGTCTTTAAGTCCGGCAACGAAAATAATTTTCAACATATATTTATTTTGTAAAAAGTTCGATTGGAAATTTTGAAGAGACTTCAATTGAGCGATCGGCATATAAAACCAGATATTCAAAATCATAGTCTTTCAGTAATAATTTATTTGAGACAAAAAATAAGCAGGTAGCCATGGCATCAGCGATGAGTGCGGTCTTGGAGGTAGCCCAGGTGGCAAGAATATTATCAACTGGTTTCATAGTGTTTGGATTAAAGATATGATGGTATTTACCCCACTTTCTTCTGTTTCCGGCCGAGCCACAAATACTTTGATTTATTATTTCTGCCACGCCAATGACTTGTTGAGTGTTTTCTGGATCTTCAAAACCTACTCGAAGTGGTTTTTTTTCATGATGTCTATATCTAATATCTCCACCGGCGTCAATGCAGTATGAACGGATATTATTTATTTCAAGTATCTGCGAGACAATGTCTATTAGATAACCTTTACCAGCGGCTCCAAAATCAAGAAGAGATGGTTTTTTGACTGTCAGTTTTGGAAATCCATAATGAATAGCCTTATCCCATTCTGGCGGTTGAGTAAGTTTTTTTTGCTGAGTAAGAGAATAGTTGGCGTCGTATCCTGCGTCAACTAAAAGTTGTCCAATTAGTGGGGTTACAGCACCATCGGTAATTGTATAAAGTTTTTTATATAAATTT
>CAYIVY010000017.1:0-12611 GCA_964366945.1 uncultured Gammaproteobacteria bacterium | reverse complement strand
AGGATGGTGGAGATACACTTTTGCTGTATGAGTCAAACAATGAATTACTTTGGTGTTTCCAGGTAGTGAAGATTTAATGATCGTGAAATAAGGGCTGACTATCCCTAAATATTTATCATCCTCATTAAAAACAAAGGCCGCATCATGAGAAGTCGAGAGTTTACTTAAAACGTGGGAAAGATGATCATCTGGAGAAACCTTTATAATGTCGTTTTCTTTTAAGACATTCAGTAGTCGCATATATCTGTTATATCACAAACTGACCGTTTTTGTAAATGATTTTTTTTGATCCGTCTTTTAGAATCGCCTCAACCGTCTTATCATTAGTGTTGATAATGTCACAGTGTTCGACCGATTCGTTAAATCCTAATTTTTCCCAATCAGACTCTTTCATATTTTTTATATCACCATCATAGCAATCGTGATATGAAGTGCCAACGGCTAGATGACTATTACCAAAATCTCCACCAAAATTTTCATCATATAGAGTATTGGCCATAAACTTGGATATTTTTGAAAATCTTTTATCGGTTAGGGAGAATTCTCCAATCTTGTTGGCATTTTTCTGGGCAATCATCTCACGCAAAAGTTTTTCATTTTTATCAGCCGTTGCCCTGATCACAACTCCATCTTTAAATTCAAGTTGAATATTTTTAATAATATTTCCATACCTGTAAAGCGGAAAGTTAAAAAATATCTTACCATTAACTCCTCGCCAATCAGGCGATGTAAAAATTTCAAATGACGGAATATTGGCCCCTCGCCCTCCCTGCCAGATCCTTTTTTCGCCAAGTTTAACATATAGATCAGTTTTCTCAGAAACCATATGAAATTTATCTACCGGTAATTTATTTAATTTATTTTTTAAATCATTAATTTGAGCGAATGTTGACCCCCATGTTTTTATCGGATTTTCCTTATCCAAGTAACAAGCATTGATAATTTCTTGCCAAAATGCTTTGATTGACAGGCCGGCCTCACGGGCCATTCCCTCTGTCCCGTAAAGACAGAGCGTCCAGGTTAATTTACCTTGATCTTCTTTTTCAAACAGCCATTTTCGAAGCATCTGCTTTTCAGAGTTAGCGGTAATAATTTTTTTTGGACTGACATCTTTAAGTAAAAATGGATCAGTCGGGGCTATCAAATATATGCGGTGATCAATTGTATTTATCAAAGCTTTTGTATATTCTTTTGGAAAGAATTTCAATTGATCATCAGAAGCAGATTCAAAGATTGCTTTTTGAAAACTCTCTTCAATTCCCCGCACCATCGGATAAGCCCCTTTTTCCAATATTCTTTTGTAAACAGCCACTGCCAGTTGTAGAGCTTCTGAATCGTATTGCAAATAAACAACTTGTTTTTCCTTAATTCCCTTACCTTTACCCAATGCAAAGTCAATCAAAACTTTAGCGTAGTTTTCAAGAATTTTTTTATCAGGAATAAACATAAGCGAAATTATACTATTAATTTGTTTATTTCATTCCTCAACTTCATTGCCTCGTCTCTTGGATTTTGAGAAAAAATAATGCCTCGGGAAGAATTGATAATCAGTCCTTGTTTTTTAGAATTCAATCCTACCTTAAGAGTTGCCTCAAGATCGCCTCCCTGAGCGCCAATCCCGGGAACAAGCAAAGTCATATCTCCGACTATCTTTCTCACCACTTTTAATTCATCAGGGTAAGTTGCCCCAACTACCAACATGCAGTTTTTATTCTTATTCCACTTTTTAGCGACGTTTTCAGCAACAATTTGGTAAAGTAATTTTTTATCTGGTCCACGATCGTTGACTAGATAAAGATTTTGGAACTCATCACTGCCAGGATTAGATGTTTTACATAAAATAATAATACCCTTATCTTTGCAGTCTAAAAATGGTCTTATAGCCTCTTCTCCAAGGTATGGATGAACTGTCACAGCATCAGCTCCTAAATACTTGAAAATAAATTGAACATAACCTTGATTTGTATTGCCAATATCGCCCCGCTTGGCATCAATGATGATTGGAATTTCCGGATATTTTTTGACCAGATAGTCGCAGGTGTCCTTTAAGGCATTAATCCCTTCATATCCTATAGACTCATAGAAGGCCGTGTTCAACTTGTAAGAACAAACCAGGTCGTGGGTGGCTTCAATTATCTTCTTATTGAACAAAAACTGGTTCTGGTCCAAACCCACACAGACCAGTGATTTATTTTTCTTGACAATTTTATCTAGTTTTTCTTGAAAGGTCATATTCTAATTATGGTAATTTTTAATTTTTTAAGGTATAAAAAGAGCTTTTTAAAATACCTTTTTTTTCTATTATCCCTGCTTTATTTAGTTTTTGCAAATCGTTGTAAGCTCCTTTAGAACTAAGACTCGATATCTTCATATATTCTGAAGTAGTTATTGAACTATGATCTTTCAAATATAAAATAATTTTCTTTTGTCTTTCGTTTAAATGAAGTTTTATCTGTCTTGGTTTTGTCTTAATAAGTGTCTCTACCTGCGTCTGTGCCCTTTGTGCTTGGACAAATAGAGCTAAAGTAAAATATTCAAGCCAAATTGATAAATCAGGTTGACCTTCGACTCGATGTGAATCTGCACTATCTAATGCTTCATAGTAAAATTTTCTTTGACGATTATAATAACTCTCGAGTGAAAAAAATTTAATAAAATCATATCCGAATTTTTTTAACATCAATTTTGTAAGAATTCTCGTTGTCCTGCCATTGCCGTCAATGAAAGGATGGATTGCCACCAGCTTATAATGGGCAATGCCTGCATATAAAATTGGGCTTAAGTCATGAGGAATAGGGTTGTTTAACCAAACTATAAACTCGGCCGTAAGGATCGGAACAGCCTTAGGTTTGGGAGGTATATAGGTGCCAACATATAATTCTTTAGTACGATATTTACCCGCTTCTTCATCCCTGATACCGGTTAAAATAATTTTATTTATTTTTAAAATAATTTCTTCGGAAATTTTAAAATCAGTATTTATTGGAAGACCTGAAATATATTTGATTGCTTTATAATAATTTTCTACTTCTCTGACATCCCGCTCATACCCTTTAATCTTATCCCCTTTTAAAACTCTACGAACTTGTTTT
Source organism: uncultured Gammaproteobacteria bacterium (assembly GCA_964366945.1). Taxonomy (GTDB): domain Bacteria; phylum Patescibacteriota; class Microgenomatia; order UBA1406; family GWC2-37-13; genus GWC2-37-13. The sequence goes on along the minus strand of CAYIVY010000017.1, from coordinate 9,519 downwards.
TCCGAAAGACTATTACCTTCAATCGCAGTTGAAGAATGAATGATTTCGGATAAAATTCTATTTTGATATTCTTTTTGGTATTTGGTTGGCAGTGGCGTACTTTTTAGGTAGCCGTAAATAATACCAATTTGAGTCAAATATTCAGTTATTTTAGGAGTAATCTTAAAATCTGGAGTATACATATGTACCGATATTGTACCGATAAACTACCGACATTGCAAGGGATTTTTTTGGATTTGAAATAATCTTTGGCTTGGTTTAGTTGATCAGGAGAAATTTTTCCCGTTTCAAAAATATGAATAAAAATATCGTTTAAATTAAATAATTGGGTTAAACCTTTTTACTTCCTTTATTTTATCAAAATCTCGATCGAATGAACAAACGTCAATTTTGTTTTCTAAAGCAAAAGCGGCCGCGTAAGCGTCAACGAAATCAACATTATTTTTTTCATAAAAAGCTATTGCTTGAAATACAATATTTTTTTCTAATATTTCAAGTCCTCCAAAAAGCAAAACCATCCTAAGTTTTTCAACTATCTCTTCTTTTGTAAATTTATAGTATGAATAAAGCATAAAAAATATTTCTGAAATAACAAGGGGATGTGTAACTAGAATTAACTTTCCTTTTTTTGCTTCAATAAAAAGTCTTTTTGCGGCTGGAGATTGAGTCTTATGATCAGCGAGCAAATATCTTAAGAATACGTTAGTGTCTACAAATAATTTCATAAATCATAGCCCTTCTTTAGCTATTTCAGCGGTAATTTTTTTTCTCGTGATTTCGCGAATTTTTTTCATACTAATAAATTTTTTATTTTTTGGTTTTAATGAACCATATAATGACAAAAAGTCGTTATTAAACGGTTGGGCCACTATCTTATTTTCTTCAATAGAAAAAATAAGCTTACTGGAAGCTTGAAGTCCTAAATAATTACGAATCGCCACCGGAATCGTTACTTGGCCTTTTTGAGTAATAGTAGCCGTATATGTCATAATCTTACAATATACTTTACTCCTTACTTTTTGTCAAGAGTAAGAATCATTAAGATCATGTTTAAATATACGAAGCGATTTTTTTGGATTTGAAATAGTCCTTGGACTTATAATAAATGAGCTGGGAAAAAAAGTACCCAAATGTCTTGATGTTTTTTTATAGTTAGTAAATTTTTGGTTATGACAACTGCTTTTTTCTGTTTATACTTATTTAAAAAATTATTAAAACTTCGGGTAAGATTTGTATTTGGTGATTCTTGATATTTTACCTCTAAGGGAATCAATTCGTCTTGAAATTCGATAACAAAATCTACTTCTGCTCCTTGTTTTGTTCGCCAATATTTAATTTCGTAGCGAAAATTATTTTCTAGTCTTCGACGAAAATATAATTGCTGAAAGACAAAGCATTCAACTAAATTTCCTTTATCTTGTCGTAAATCTATTGGTCGAAAATCATTAATCAGACTGTTTCTCAGGCCAATATCCAAGAAATAAGCCTTTGGAGTTTTCTTTATTTCCGTAGTTTTATTAGTCGCATAGGAATTAATCAGTTTAATCACAAAAGTGTTTTCCAACTGTGACAGATACTGCCTTACTTGACGATATGCAACACCCAATTCTTTTGACATTGATGAATAGTTTAGCAATCCCCCGTTAATAGCTGCTAAAGATTTAACAAAATTTTGAAATTGCAAAAAATCTCCAATCCGTAAATATTTAATAATATCTTTTTCCACGTAAGTTTCGAGTAAATTTGTTAATGTTTCCTGCTTTAATAGAGGATCTATTGTATTTACCCGCGGATAACCTCCGTAGGTCAAATACAATTCGAAAGATTTCGTCAATTCGCTGTTAAAAATCAGTTTTGGTAAATAGTCGATAAATCCATTCTCTAAATAATTTCTGAAAAAACTATTATTTTTTTTCCAATAATGATAAAGCGGTTCTTCTTGTAATAAAAGTGATTCGCCAAATGAAAAAGGATAAAGATTCAAATAAATTACCCTACCAACTAAAGCACTGGCTATTTCTCGAATTGCTAAGCTTGCTGATCCGGTAATGATGAATTTAGCCTGTGGAAAAGTATCATATAATTCTTTTAATATCTTTCCTCCATTTTTGACATATTGGAATTCATCAAAAAGAAAATATACTTTGTTATTTTTATGTAAATAAGCTGATATAAATTCTTTGGGTGAAGCAGAAAAAGAAGCTAAGCTCTGATTATTTTCAAAGCTAATATAAACAGTCTCGTTTCTAGGCAACATCTCCTTAATTTTATTCAAAAGGGTTGTTTTGCCCGATTGACGTGGCCCGTTTAGGGCAATTATTTCTTTTTCCTTGATCCAGGGCAAAATACGGCTAAAAACCTCTCTCTCAACAATATTAACATTACTATTATTACTCATACTGTAATAATAGTATTACTATTACTACGGATTGTCAAGTGTATTTTACTAAAGATAAGAGGCGATTTTTTTGGATTTGAAATAGTCTTTGGCTTGACTTATTTGTCTTTTATATTCGATTAAAAACAACTTGTTCATGTTTAGAATCAAAACATACATTAAAACGGTCAAAGAAATCCAGTCTTCCTAAAAGTAAGGTTGTATCTTCTGAATCGATAAAATATATCCGTAAATCAACAGTATATTTTCCTATTTTGATCATGATTTTCCCAGGATATGCGGAAACCGATTTTTCACCTATTCCAAAAAGCTGTGTTTTTTTGGTTTTATCAATGTCTAATCTCAACTGATCAGCTATAGAAACTGTGAGCATTGTAGTGTCTGCTCCGCTATCGACTAAAAACCAAAGATCCTGCCAACTAAATGAAGTTTTAACTGGTATACGCACATAGGGATTAAATATTTTTCCGTATTCAATTTGTTTATATCGATAAGGAAAAGTAAGCACTGATTTGTCCATATTTTTCCACAAAGCCGATGACGGTCTTTTGCGAAGAAATCTTTTTTTCTTTTAATTTCTTAAAGAGTTGATCAACTGCCTTGCCCGATGCATAAACTATTTTTCCATCACGGCTTGAGGCAATCCACTGGCCTCCAAATTTCTTTTGTAATTTAATGTAAATATCTGTTTTCATATCTTAATGATAAATCACCACGATTTATTTTTCAATCGCAGAAAAATCACTAATACATCAAAGATACGAAGCGATTTTTTTGGATTTGAAGTAGTTTTTGGCCTGATTAAGTTGATCTGGAGAAATTTTTCCGGTTTCAAAAAGATGAATAAAAATATCGTTTAAATTTATTAATGCTTCACATTTATAACTTTTATTTCTTATTAATTCCAAATTTCCTTGTCCTCTATCAATTAATACGTAGACTCCAACTATGTTTAATCCGCTTCCTTCTAATCTTCCCAATACTTGTAAAGTATTAGCCGGGTCGGAGACCTCATCATCAATAACAACTACCTTCTGATCAGTTTTATAATTACCCTCAATTAATTTTCCCATTCCATACTGTTTTTTTTCTTTTCTTATAAAGATCATTGGCCAATTGTATTCAAGTGACATCGTTGTTGCTAATGGTATATCTGTATGGGGTCCGGCTATTAAATCAAAGGTTTCATTTTTAAATTCTGACCAAAGTAATTTAGCAGCAAATGTCAATACTTTTGGTTGTGAAGTTAAGTATTGCAGTTTTATCTCATAAGGAAGACTATCAAGATTTTTACTTTTTGGAAAAGTAATTGCGCCCGTTTCATATAGTAAATTGATTAATTTTTGTTTTGATTTTAGGTCTATCATATTAGTTATTTAACCGTATGTTTTTGATTCGGCAAACTTCTATTATTCTTTACTTCCACGTTTGATGAGGTTTTAATAATAAATTTTTGACATTCAGTTAATTGTTCATATGTGATTCTTCCATGCTTATATAAAACTTCCAAGACTTCCTCCATATTGGTAATTGCAGTGCAGTCATAACCTTTGTTTCTTACTGATTGAGGGCCTCCTTGCCCACGGTCAAGCAAAACAACAATCTGGCTGACTTCCAAACCGGCTTCTTCGATCGGTTTAACTGTTTCAAATTTACTTGCCCCATCAGAGATAACGTCATCAATAATAACAACGTGTTGACCTTTGTGAAATATGCCTTCGATCATTTTTCCTTTACCATAATCTTTTTTTTCTTTACGTAAAAAAATCATTGGTCGCCCATAACGAATTGAAATAGCGGTTGACATAGGAAGAGCCGCATAAGGAATGCCTGCAATAAGGTCAAATGGTTTTAATCTGATTTTCTCCCAAAGCACTTCTCCGACTAATTCAAGCAGGTGTGGAAAAGTTACTAAGAGTCGAAGGTCAATATAATAAGGACTTGTAATTCCTGATTTTAATTTGAATTTACCAAAATCAATAATATGGACCTCGTGGAGATCGAGGATCATTTTCTCTTTCATCTTGGAATCAAAGATATTCATATTTTTGATTGGCTAATTATAGCAGACTATTCAGTCTTTTTCAATATCTCTTTCCTTGATTCCTCAGTGAAGCTTAAACATTTATCGGCTAATTTTTCATCAATTCTTTTATATTTTAACAAGATTTTAAAAACCTCTTTAACATTATAGATAACATGGCATTTATAGCCTCCTTTTTCCAGGATTTCTGGACCACCTTGCAAGCGGTCGAGTAAAACAACGATATCATTTATTTTTAATCCTGCATCTAAAACTGGCTTGATCGTTTCAAACTTACTGTCACCGTTAGTAATAACATCATCTACAATGATGGCTTTTTGACCCTGATGATAATTACCTTCAATCAATTTGCCCGTTCCATATTCTTTTTTTTCTTTTCGAATAAAAATCATGTGCTGATTTTCATTCAGTGAAATTGCCGTAGCAATTGGAATAGCTGTATAAGGAACTCCAACAATGACATCAAAATACAATGTTCTCATTGTTTCCCAAAAGACCTCACCTGTCAGTTTTAAAAGGTAAGGATAGGAAACCAGAACTCGAAGGTCAATATAATAAGGAGACAATATTCCTGACTTAAGTTCAAATTTTCCAAATTTAATACCGCCAACAGAAAATAAATCAAGAATCAATTTTTCTCTTTGAGAAATTTTATCCATAAGATTTAATCATAAAACTAATAATTTTTCTAACTCTTCCTTTTTAAGTAACTTTTTTTCCAAAATAATCTCCCTCAAAGTCCTCTATCTTTCTCTAAATTTATAATAAGTAAGCTTTCCTCTTCCTTTTCGCTCTATCAATTTCAAATTAATCAATTTATTAAAATCAAGTCGTCTGGTTGCTTTGGCCCGATCAGTTAGTTTGCAATAATCTCTGTCACTAATAATACCCTTATCTTGAATAAATTTCAATATTTTTAGATGGTATGGTAATAATTTTGTTTGAAGATTTATATTTATTTTAGGAAGTATTTTTTCGACTCTTAGTAACTCGTCAATAATCCCATCAATAAAATATTCTAACCATTCTGTAAAGTCAATGTTTTTGTAAATTTCATAATAATTTCCTTTGACGCCAACCATTGCAAAGTAACGACTGATATTTTGGTTGTAATAATTTTCGAAGCTAAATAGATTAAAAGTGTTTAGACCCATCGCTGCCATTAAAATTTTCGTTAAAAGTCTCGTGGTTCTCCCGTTTCCATCAGTAAAAGGATGGATTATGACAAGCTGTTTATGAAAAATACCGGCAACTATTAATGGGTCTATCTTGTCCTTGTTAGTATTGACAAAATCTATCAAATCTTTGATTAGAATAACTACATCACTATGGTCAGGAGGCCAATAAATAGTCTTTCCCAATATTGGATTATTGACAAAGACCGGCTCTTTACGCAGTACCCCTGACTTGAAATCTGGTAGAAGTTTATTAGTGATTTCTCGATGAATCGACAGAATTAAATCTAAGGTAATTTCGATATTTCCTTTTTCAATTTTTTCATTAATTTTCTTGAGAATCGTATTATAATTTAACACTTCCCTTTCGCTATCCCTGACATGTTCTGGCCGATTCTTAAGAATCTTTTTAACATCAGTTAATGGCAATGGATTACCTTCAATACCGGTCGATGCATGAGTTGAAGTCGCCTCGGCATTTTTTCTGAGTTCGACCAAAACTGGATCGGGAAAACGGTGATTATTAAGCTCACTCACCATTGAAGTGATCTTTTTTATATTTTCAAGCAGTTTGTTGGTAATGACAAATTTTGGCTCAAACATTAGTCTGATTATAGTCGAATATTAGTCGAATGTAAAGATCATTTCATAACTAATATTTTTTCCAATTCTTCATTAGTTAATAATTTTTTTTCCAAAATAATCTCTCTCATCGTTTTCCCTGTGGCGACAGATTCTTTAACAACTTTAGAAACGACGTCATAACCTAATCTAGGAGTCAACAACGTTGAATAGGCGGTTGATTTTTCCAAATGCTCCAAGCATCTTTCCTTATTAACAATAATATTTTTGATACCGCGATCAGCAAATAATTGTAGCGCCGTTTCAACTAATTTTAAAGTCATGATTAGAGAATCAGCAATGACCGGTAGCATAATCCCCAGTTCCAAATGACTGGCTTCGGCCGCTTGGTGAATACTAAGATTTTTTCCAGAAACAATATAATAAGTTTGGTTCATTGTTTCGGCAATAATTGGATTAACTTTGCCTGGCATAATTGAGCTCCCCGGCTGCAGTTCTTTAAAAGAAATCTCTCCTATTCCGCCTTTCGGACCACTGGCCATAAAACGAAAATCGATAGACATCTTGGAAATATCAAGACATAAAATATTGACGGCGGTACTTAAAAAACAAAAGTCAGAGTCGGACGAAGTCTGAGACATCATATTATCAGCAGGTGACAATTTGTTTATTCCTGTCACTTGACGGATCTCTTTATAAAATTCCTTAATATAAATTTCAGGGGCATTGATCTTATTTCCAATTGCCGTTCCGCCCATATTAAGCTCATAAAAATAATTTAAAGGGTCCTCAATTCGTTTTTTATCTCTCTTTAAAATATCACGGTAAGATCCAAATTCTGCGCCCAAAGTGGTTGGCACGGCATCTTGGATATGTGTCCGTCCTAATTTTCTGACGTCCCGATATTCTTTGGATTTTGCATCAAAAACGGAAATTAAATAATCAAGACTTTTTAGTAATTTTTCTGTCAATTTGATGCTGGCAATTTTAAGAGCCGACGGGTTGACGTCGTTGGTTGACTGACTGGCATTGACATGATCATTTGGATGAGCACTGGCTAAAGTACCGATCACCTCATTGACATTCATATTGACCGAAGTTCCAGCTCCACCATGATGGGCAGAAACAGGAAACTGGTCGTCATATTTACCTTTTAAAATTTCGTCACAAGCAACGACTATTTGATCTGATATTTTTTTATCAATTTTTCCTGCTTTAAAATTGGCAACCGCTGCTGCTTTTTTAACCTGGACCATTGCATAAATAAATTCCAACATAACCGTATGATAATCAAAAGGAAAATTTTCCAACGAAGCTTTTGTCTGTGGTCCGTAAAGAACTTTGTTTTGCATATTTTTTAATGATTAATCCATCTGCCTTTTGCTTCTCCTATTATTATTCCATTATTATAGACTAATTCTCCCCGTAAAAAAGTCATAGATGGACGACCTAATAATTTAATTCCTTCATAGGCCGACCAACCGCATTTGGAAAATAAGTCTGATTTTTTTACCTCCCAATAATTTTTCGTATCAATAAAAACTAAGTCAGCATCATTCCCTATTCTAATTCCACCTTTACCTTTAAAATTAAAAATTTTTGCTGGGTTTTCACTGGTATATTTGACGATTTTCATTAATCCTTCTTCCAAAGTTCTTTCACCAAATCTTTTTACCCAACCGGTAATTAATGCCGGCAAAGTTTCTTGAATTCCCGGAGTCCCCGCTTGAGCTTTCCACATATCCGGCTGATTTTTTGTTTCCCATTCATGGGGAGTATGTTCGGAACAGATGACGTCAATTCCACCATTTCGAACTAACTCCCACATTTTAGTTTGATCCTCAGGAGTCCTTAAAGCCGGAGCCACTTTTATTTTATTACCGTATTTTTTATAGTCAATCGTATTAAACATGAGTTGATAACCAACTAACTCCCCATAAACTTTTAGGCCTCTTTTTTTGGCGGCTGCAACTAATGCAAATTCTTCTGGTGTTGACAGATGGAGTAAATAAAGTTCAGTTCCATAAATATCAGCCATAGTAATTGCTCGGGCGGCGGCTGAGGCAACAACAGAGGTTGGGCGAATCTTCGACCATAAAGCTGCATCTGTCCGGCCGGTTTTTTTAAAAACTTCATTGTAATAATTAATTAAAAATTGATCTTCAGCATGAACGGCAATTTTAATTCCACGTTTTCCTAATATCTCAAAAACTTTAGCGAGTGTTTTGTCATCTGGAATTGTGGTTGGTGTTGTTTCATGACCAGCCATAAAAACTTTTATCCCAACAATATCAGATCTATCAACTTTTCCTAATTCTCCTAAATGATCTTTTGACACTCCCATAAAAAAAGCATAGTCAATGTAAGATCGGCCTGGGTAAATTTTTTTTATTTTTTCTTGAAGAAGAGTCACTGTAGTTGTTGGTGGCTTAGTATTGGGCATGTCAATTACAGTTGTAAATCCACCGGCCAATCCTGCTCGAGTCCCATGAGGAATATCTTCTTTTTGCTCAAAGCCTGGCTCTCTTAAATGTCCGTGAACTTCAACCAATCCAGGCAAAATATATTTTCCCTGAGCATCTATTATTTCTAAAGACGAAGGTTTCAAAATTTTTGCGGTTTGTTGTTTTCCGTCAACAAATTTTGGAATCAAGGCTTTAATAATCCCATCTTCAATTAAAATATCTCCCTCAATAATTTTTTCCGAAGTAACGATCTTCCCATTTTTAATTAATTTTTTCATTTTTTTAATAATTTAATCGCCTCATCGATTGGAATCCCTCGTGGACAGACTAAAGATAATTTTTTTCCTAATTCATCAGAATATTTATCAATCCCGGCTTTTTTGGCCATCGCCTTGCGGTCCAGTCCATCACGTGGATCGGTCACATAACGAGCTATCTTGACCAATGACATCGGATCTAAATCGGTAAAAGATTTTTTCGATAGTTCCGGCGACCCTGCAATACAACATCCGCATTCAATACATTTTCTGAATGCTTTTGACTCACTAGATTTTTTTTTGGTAATAATTACTTTATGAATCTTATCCAAATATGGTTTTATTTTTTCATATCTTTTTAAAACTGGTTCCAAGTTAACGATTAAATCTTTTTCTACGGAAAAGTTGGCAAGCGGTTCAATCATCTGAGTTCTAATTGTTGAATCAATTTGAGTAGAACATGACAAAACTGGTTTTTTATTCAACATCACTCCACAGGTGCCACAGATCCCCTGACGGCATTCATAGCGGAAAGCCAAAGTTGGATCAAGATGTTTATAAATATAGACAATCACGTCCAGAACAGTCATCCCCTTGT
>CAYIVY010000016.1:0-12769 GCA_964366945.1 uncultured Gammaproteobacteria bacterium | reverse complement strand
TCAGCTAAATATATTCCTCCAAAAACAAATAAACTCCCAACTAAAAAATAAATATTAGGATGCTCACCTAAAAGAGGAATAGCAATTAATACCGCTATCACCGGATCAATATAAGCAAACAGACCAACTTCCTGAGCTTTCAACTTTGAAATTCCCCAATAATAAAGATAATAAGCTAAAGCCGAAGAGAAGAACACTCCAAAAACTATTCCAATGGCTCCTCTTATATCTAAATCATTAAATATATTCCAGTTAATTAATTCACTTCTCACGAAAGGTAGAAATGTCAAACTTCCAAATAAAAATGAAATAAAAACCACCTGAAAAGAATTAACTTTTTTTAAAACATTTTTTCCGATTATCGTCTGAATAACTGTGCCTATAGTTGCCAAAAGAAAAAATAAATTTCCTTCAACCTCTCCAAAAATAATTTTTTTTTGTCCTAAAAAAATTGGGGTCATGATAATTATTAAAACCCCTAATAAACCTACTAACATGCCAGTCAGAACTTTTAGTTTTGGTTTTTCTTTTAGTAGTAGGACTGATAAAAGATATATAAAAATTGGACCAGCGGACGCAATTATTGGAGCATTGATACTATCAGTTTTTGAAAGTCCCAAAAAGAAAAAAGAAATATTAATTGTTACCCCAAAAAAACCAACCAAAATTATTTCTATCCACTGACGAATTGTTAAAGGCTGCCACTTATTAATCACAAATGGAACAAAGATAAGTCCGGCAAAAAAAAATCTGATAAAAGCTAAGGTAAATGGAGGAATGTTTTGGAGAGAAAATTTAAAGATTGGTGCGGCCATTCCCCAGATAATATTGGCAATGATAAGAGCGAGGATTGGATTCATTTTTTCTTATTTAGATAAACTATCAATTCTCCAATTATCCCAGTCATTATAATTTGTATACCGACGATTATTAGAAGTATTCCAAGCTGAAGTATTGGCCGTTGATAAAGAAGAACACCAAAAAAAATTCTTTCAATAGTTAAGTAAAAACTAATTAGGAAACCAATGAAAAACAAAAATCCACCGATTTTACCAAAAAAATGCAAGGGTTTTTCCGAAAATTTAAACAAAAAATAGGCCGTAAGAGTGTCAAGAATACCAACAAAAATTTTTGATTTCCCAAATTTTGTTTTTCCAAATTTTCTTTGATTATTAATAACTGGTACCTCTGAAACTTTGTAACCACTCAAAAATACTGCCAATGGAAAAAAACGAAAATTATTTCCATAAAAATTAAAGTCTTTCAACACCTCCCTTTTGAAGACCTTAAAACCACAGTTAATATCGGTAAAAGGGGATTGGAGAAAATTTTTTAAGAACCATGAAGCAATTTTTGAATATGCCTTCACGACTGAATTTTCTTGACGATTTATTCTTATTCCATTGACAAAATCATAACCTTTGTGAATTTTTTGCAACAACTTATGGATATCTTTTGGATCATCCTGTAAGTCAGCATCCATAAAAATAACAGTCTCTCCTGCTGAATTCTCTATACCCGTCTTCAACGCCGGGCCTTTTCCTATTCTCTTCCGATGATGAATTAATTTAATATTTGCTCGCCCGCCGAAGCCTTGGCGAAGGTGGGATAATTGATAATTGTCTGAGGAACCATCATCTATCAAAATAATTTCTGACTTCTCCTCAACACTTTTTAATGTGTCAATCAATTGATTAATCAGTATAGGCAAACCTTCCTTCTCGTTATAAAATGGAATTACAATTGATATCATATTTTTTTATAAACCTCAAAATCATGATCTTTGTAAATTATATTATAACCTTTATCAATTTTTAATCTCTCATAATCGGAGATTGATTGTTTTTTGCCTAACCAATCATGATAAATATTATTTCTTAAAATCAAAACATAGTCAGCGTGTTTATAAGATCCTGAAAAACGGAAAATTTTTTTTCTTTGGCTAAAATGAGGCCCCAATGATTCTGAAGCCGAAATAGAGATGTTTTCATTATTTAATTTTTTTTCCCATAATTTAATACTGCTTATTTCGGATCGAGGTGATAAAAATAAATTTAACTTTGAATCTTTAGAATATGGGAGCAAACCTTTGTAGTAGCTTATTATTAGAGTAGAAAGGATAAGCAATATTGATATTTTTCTATTACTTAATATTTGTCTTTTTATTATTTCTTTTGCCCCAAAGATTGCGCTTATAAAAACAAACGGAATGATTACCGCTGTATAATGATGATCTATCGCTCTCATCTGTGAATGACTGCTTAAAAAATTTATCATAAACTCGGGAGATGCAATCAATAAATAGATCGGAGAAAACAAAGAAAGTAGTCCGAGGGGAGCCAATAATAAAAATAAATACTTTAAATTGGTGATATTAAAAATTATATTAATATATATTGAAGGTTTTGTTAAAAGATTGCTAATAATTTCCATTGGTCCATCTCCAAGGCTTTTATAACGAAATAAAGCAAAATGTTGTCCCTGTCTAAAATACGGAGCAATTAGCCAAATTGAGGCAATAAACCAAAACAAACTAATAATAAAAATTAGGCCAGAGAAAAATAGTTTTTTTCTATTATTTTCTTTCTTGGCAAATACTGCCATCAAAAAACCAAAAACAGTTGTTGTTAGAGGTATCTGTTCTTTTGAAAAAATTGCCAGCAAAAAAAATATTATTGAAGGCCAATATTTTTTAATAGAAAATAAATAAAACATAAACAATAAAAAAGTGGTTGCCAACATTACTGGGTGAAAATCAAAAAGATTTGCTCTTTGTAGTGGAGGATACATCAAGTAGACAAAAGCAAAAATCGTTCCGAAATATTTTGATTTTAAAATTGATTTACATAATAAGTAGATTGGAATTGCTCCAAGCGCGATGATAATTGCTTGAATTATTAATAATGTTTGAGGCCCCGAAAAAATAAAATAAAAAGGCGCAAGTAAGACCATTACAATGTCATTATGAATCGCCATTCTCTTAAAATTATTGATTCCCTCTGGATTAGTCAACTCTAATATTCTTCCTCTGAAGGTGTTATAAACAGTTTGGTCCATGATCGCCAAATCATAATAGCCTGAATAAAGACTATTATGTCGAATAAGAGATAGATAGGAAAAGTAGCTAATATAAAGCAAAATCAAAAAACTAAGGATAACCTCAAATTTGTATTTAAATAAAAAATTAATTATTTTTTTCATTTATTTATTTCCTGAATGAAATTTTTCATGTATTTCTTTAAGTCTCAAGTTTGTCACATGAGTATAGATTTGAGTAGTTGAGATGTTTTTGTGACCAAGCATCTCTTGAACCGATCTTAGATCAGCTCCATGTTCAAGTAAGTCTGTGGCATAGCTGTGACGCAAAATATGTGGACCAATGCGGAATAGTATTCCTGCTTTTTTTCTATATTTATCAATCATCCTTTCAATGGAGCGGACAGAGAGCCTTAATCTCTCGTCTGTCAAACCTTCCTTGCCTTTAGGTCCTGAATAGCGAATAAATAGAGCTCGGTAAGGATCGGATCTTTTAGCCATATAAAGACTCAACCACTCTTTTGCGTGTTTTGATAAAAATACTACCCGGGCTTTTCCACCTTTCCCGATTACGCCAAACTCTCCGGACTGGACATTTGCTTGTTCGCGATTAAGAGCAACCAATTCGGAAACTCTTAAGCCCGTTGAAAAAAGTACCTCCAAAATCGTTCTATCTCTAAGCCCAATTTCGTCTGTTGGATCAACAACCGCAAATAATCTTTTTAATTCTTCTGTAAGTAAAAATTTTATATTTCGATCACGACTTTTTCCAAGTTCAATCATCTCTGGAGAGAGCGATGATATGCGCTGACGGACAAGATAGCGGAGGAAGCTCCTGAGTGCTACTAAGAAGTAATTTTGAGTTTGGCGCTTCAGAACACCCTTATATGGGTTTTTGTATTCATGACTTAAAAATAATCGGAACTTTCTGACAATATTATCGTCAATTTTTTCAACAACAAAATCTTCTACTTTATGGCTTAAAAATAGCCATTTTTGAAAAAAATTTAAATAATATCCGTACATTCTGACCGTCTTTAAAGAAAGATTTCTATCTAATTCACAGTATTCTAAAAAACGTAAAATGGCTTCTTTAATTTCCATGAGCTAATTTTATCATTTTTCCTCAATCTCAATTGAAAGAATTTTTACCGGCACAACTGGCGAAGATGATTCTCCAGAGGAACTAGATGCAACCTGTGATTCTGCTATTTTATCAACCACTTCTAAACCTGAAGTAACTTTACCAAAAATCACATAGTTTTTTGGTAATGGATTATCTGCGTGCATAATAAAAAACTGACTGCCATTGGTATTAGGGCCTGCATTAGCCATGGCAATCGTGCCTCTTGTATATTCGCCGGTAAATGGTTCGTCTGCAAATTTATATCCAGGACCCCCGGTTCCATCACCCTTTGGATCGCCGCCTTGAATCATAAAACCTTGAATTACACGGTGAAAAACTGTATTGTTATAAAATCCTTTTTTAGATAAAGTAACAAAATTATTGACGGTTTTAGGAGTTTTGCCAGTTGTAAGTTTCAAGGTTATATTACCTTTTTCCGTATGGAGGATAACTGTGGTTGTTTTCATATTTTTAAAATAAAATACAACTGCTGTAATAATAATTCCTAAAATTATCAAAATTAGCAACTTATTTTTCATAGCAACAAAATAGTATAATTTAAATCTTTAATTATGTCAAAACCTAAACCTCAATATTTAGTTTCCACCGATTCAATTGGATTTTTAGGAAGATCGGAACAGTTTACACATCTTTGGAAAGAATATTTTGATAACAAAACACTTGATGGAGTAGAGGCAATTGCTTTTAAACCATTAAGTCGCTTAAATAAGTTAGTATCAAAGTTAGAAAAAAATAAAATCAAAGTTCTATCATTTCATGGAAAAACAGGAAAGGAAAACTTCAGCAATTTTTTGCCGAGTATCGTCATGCCTGTAGTTAATTATTGTATTGCAGACGTTTGCACTCTTTTTAATTATTTTCCTAAAATTGAATTTTTATCCCATAATCCGTACTTCAAAGAAGATTCAGTAAAACAAACAATTATCAAACATCATCCAAGGAAGATCTGGATTGAAAATAATTTATATGGTAAAAAAGGGGCGGATGAAACAATCAAACTGATAATTACTTATAGAGAAAATAATATTAACGCTCATGGAATGTTGGATATCTATCATTACATTGCCAACTCTACAAAAATATTAAAAACTAGTTGGCCAAAATTAGTTGACGAATTAGAGTTGTATTTTTTACTTAAAGATAAAAATGGAATGAACCTTTTTACTGGTATTCATTTCCCAATCGGCAGCCGCTTAGATGATTCACTTCCCATTGATGATATGACAGATAAGATGCTTGAGTTATTTGCTCAAAAAATTATTCCGCATGTCGAAAGAGTTGTATTTGAAAATCAACAAAAGGACCTTGGATTATTTTTTTCAACCAATAGTATGATTTTAGAACAAAAAAAGAGAAACAAAAGAATTATTAAGCGTCTCAAAAAAACCGGTATTATTTGTTGATCTTATATTTTAGAAGCAGCGTCCCTGTTTTATTTATTTTTTTAACACTAACTAGTTTTAGTGACGTTTTTAGTGATTGTTTTTCAACAATACTTTTGCCTGCACCAAAAATTATTGGCTCAATTGTTAGACATAACTCATCAACTAAATTTTGCTTTAAAAATAAACCGTTGATAGTTCCTCCCCCAACTAACAACATTTTTTTGTACCCCAGTATTGATAGTCGTTTTACCAATTCTTTAGGACTTTCGTTGCTAAACTCTAACTGACCTTTGACTGTTTGATTTATGTATTTTTTCGGACTACGCGTGAAAATAATTCGCAGTTTACTCTTTTCAATTTTGATCGCCGACCTTGCAACATCATAAGTCGCCCGACCCATAACTATTAAATTATTTTTTTTAATTAAGGAAAAAAAAAATTGCTTATCTTCCTTCGACGACCAGGTGTATATATTTGTATTATTTCCTTGTGTAGTTCTTCCGTCAACAGACGAAAGCATAACCATGGTCACTTTCATTTTGTATTTTTTTCTCCCTTTAGCCAACGAACCGCCAAATAGACAAAGGGAGTTTCAATTATGGACATAAAACATTTAAGCAGCCAATAGGGGATTATTAAACTAAATAAAAATGAAAAATTATCACCAATTCCTTTATTAAAAGCGTAAAAAGCTAGGGAGATGAAAATAGAGGTATCAATAAACTGAGAAATAAAATTGGAAAGATTGCTACGTAACCATAGCGCTTTTTTTCCCATTCTTTCCCTAATTTTTTGGAAGATCACAATGTCAATAAAATCAGAAATTGCAAAAGCGGAAAGACTGGCAAAAGCTATTCTAACCGACTGACCAAAGATCAAATCATAGGCAGCCTCACTGTCCTTAAAGCGGACAGATGGAGGCAAGTTAATAGCTAAAAAAGCAAATGACATAAAGATGACTATTGTGATCAAGCTTGACCGGTAAACACTTTTAGCTCTGGCTACGCCAAACACTTCAACAATTGCGTCGTTGATGGAAAAAATTATAGGAATGACAAAAATGGCGACACTAGCATTCCATGTAAAATTACCCAGTTTTAACAGAGGAAAAGTTTTTCCTCCCATAAGTTCAGCGATCGCAACGCAGGCAATGTAGATGGCAATAACTAAGTCAAGTTTATTTATCTGTAGATTCATTCTTTTAAACATATAAATATTGTAAAAGATTAAATCCCAATGTCAAACGAAGATGGTTACGTAAAATAGTTGTCTACAAAAATTTTGATGGTCATTCGACAATCATTTATTGTCATAACAACGTAAAGTATTGGTTTTGTTGGTTATAAGCGATTGACAATATTTTAAGATGTGATTACACTTTTGAATATGAGAATAACATTAAAACTTTTACCAGAATTTCTAATTAATATTGCCGCTGCATATTTTATGTTAGCTGCTGCAAGTTCAAATTTTTTAAAAATAAATTTATTAAATCAATTATTTCAATTAATATACAATCTATTCTTTGCTATACTTTATTACACATTAGCATTAATAGTTGATAATAATTTAAACCATGGATAGTAACGCTTTTTTTCAATTAAATTCTAGTATTCAAATCGTTGGCGGTTTGTTTGCAATAATCATTCTTCTTTTTCTTATTTATGCAAAAATTGAAGACAGAAAAAAATCAAAAGCTTAACTTATTTGGTAAGTTTATCTTTTCCACTTTAGCCATTTTTTCTCAACCTCTTTTTCTAAGTCAATTTTGTAAAATTTTGCCAGTAACAAAATGTGACTAAAAACGTCGGCGACTTCTTTGCGAAAATTGTCTTTTATTTCTTCCTCTGTTTTCCCTTTATGACGTCCTTGCTTAATCATCATTAGGTATGATTGAATAAGCTCTCCCATTTCCTCTTGAAGTTTTAAAACAAACCAATTTCCATCGCGATCAATATCAAATTTTTTTGAATATATTAAGGAAACTTTTTCTACTTCTTTTGTTAAATCTTTGATATTCATGATTGAATTATAACACTTTAGCGCCAATCAATAGTTTTTAATCCATGTTCTTCGAGATATTTATTGCACTGACTAAAGTGATGTTGCCCAAAAAATAAATGGGCAGAATACGGTGAAGGATGGCCAGAAGTCAAAACTAAATTTTTTTCTCGATCTATAACTAAACCTTTTGTTTGCGCATATTTACCCCACAATAAATAAACAATGTGACTGCGATTTTCATTCAATAATTTTATCACTGAATCAGTAAATAATTCCCAACCTTTTCCCTTATGAGAAGCAGGTGAATTTGCTACTACTGTTAGGACACTGTTCAACAATAATACTCCCTGATTGGCCCAACGACTTAGATCACCAGAGGATAGTGGAGTGATTCCCAAATCATTTTTAATTTCTTTGTAGATATTTTTAAGCGATGGGGGAAGAGTAATTCCATCATTGACGGCAAAAGAAAGACCGTTGGCTTGTTTTTCTCCATGGTATGGATCTTGTCCGACGATGACCACTTTAACTTTATCGAGAGGACATAAGTCAAAAGCTTGAAAAATATTTTTTGCTGGTGGATAGATTTTACCTGATAGATATTGATTGCGAACAAATTTAGTTAATTCTTCCCAATATGGTTTAAGAAATTCTTTTTTTAAAATCTCTTTCCAACTTTTGTGAATTCTAACATCTTTTAAAAATTTTAAAATTTTATTTTTAATAATATATTCAAGTGCTTCGACCATGCCCCCATCTTCAACTGAAGGAACAACTACATCAGCGATTTCTTTTAATTCCTGAGGGGCGGTAGCCATGGCAATATTAAATCCACAGGCAGTAAATAGGGGATAGTCATTTGTTCCGTTTCCGATACCGATTACTTCGTCTCTGGACAAATGAAGAATTTTAAAATATTCCAAAACCGCGGTATGTTTTGTTGCTTTTTCTGATGTAATATCCGCTCCAAATGTCTTAGAAAAAGTAAAACTTGTTATTGAAACATCAGAACATATATTTTTTAATATTTTAATATGGGAATTTATTTCTGATTCCGATAAATTATTTGCTTTTGCAAAAATAACAATCTTTAAAATTTGCTCTGATTTTTTAAATTTGCTAATTGTATTAACTAAAATGTCGTTATAAAACAATTTTGTTTTTACATTATTTGACAAATAGACACATTTTTTTGCTTCTAAAGAAAATGTAAACTTGTTTTTAAGAAGATATTTAATAATTTTTGCCGTTGATTTCTCTGATATTGACTGTAAAAATAAAATTTTATTTACTAAAGAATTATAGATCATTGCGCCATTATTGACAATATGAATTCCCCTTATGCCTAATTCACTTTCAATTTGTTTTATGGAGCTGTAGTATGCCCGACCCGTTGCCAGTGAAAACCTAATATTTTTTTTAAGAATTTTTTTTATTAAGGTTTTGACTTTTGGTAGATAGTTACTATTATCATCAACTAAAGTACCATCAAAATCACAGAGAATTGCTTTAATCTTTTTCATTTAAATTATTTTTATTAAATCCTTTTGTCGATGTAATTTAACATTTCTTAAATTTGTTGCCAAGTCTAAAAATATGTTCACCCCTTCAATAGAACCTAAATGATTTCTAATAATGTAAGTAATTCCGTCAATCACGATTGGGTAAGGTTTGATTTCTTTACCAAAAACTGATCCAATTAACCTTTCAATTTCTTCTCCTGCTAAGGTAGTGTCAATATCTATTTGGGTGTGTGGTAACCAATATTCAACCCATCTATCATCTGTTTTTTCAACCGGTAATAATTCAATAAGTGGCTTTTCCCATTGATCAACATCTCCAATAAATAACCATAAACCATTGTCGTTTGATGTTTCTTCATATAAATGAAATTTTGTTTGTTTAATTAATGTTGCTAATCTTTTTTTCTCATCTTCTTGAGAAAGAACTTTATAACAAAAACCAACATGATCAAGTCTTATTATTGAGTTATTCT
Source organism: uncultured Gammaproteobacteria bacterium (assembly GCA_964366945.1). Lineage (GTDB taxonomy): Bacteria > Patescibacteriota > Microgenomatia > UBA1406 > GWC2-37-13 > GWC2-37-13. The sequence goes on along the minus strand of CAYIVY010000016.1, from coordinate 3,201 downwards.
TATTAAGAATATCAATTAAATTTTTTAATAAATCCAAGTCGATTATTTTATCACCAAGTTTGCTTTTATGAGCAAGCAATAATGGTAGGACATTTCCCACAGGTGTCATCACTTCCGATGCTGAAAAATTAAATAAGTCATTTTTTTCAAAAGATAATTTATCGTTTAAGGATAAAACATTAATAATTGTTTTTAATATTTTGAGTAATTTACTTTCCATAAAGCAAGAATTATCTGAAAAAATAATTTATTATTCCCAAGCAAATAACTACAGTGACCATTATTGTTGTAACTAAAAGACCAATCTGTCCAGCCTTTTTGTATGCTTTCCAAGATGAATAAATCCAAAACGGTTGAGCAATTAAATTGATTACTAATCCCCACTGAGGATATTTTAGAGCAATTGCTATCTGTGTTCCAACCGTTAAAATAGGAATGGCGATTTGAGTAATTGTATTAAACAAACTTTTATTTTTATCCATAATTTTACCCCAATTCAAAACTTGTTACGCCAAACACTTTGTTTAAATTAATAACTGGCTGTTTTTTAGTGTACATTCTAGCAGTTTCAAACATCGATTTCATTTTATATCTGTTAACTAGTTCAAATGCTTCTTTATTTATTTCAGGGATATCCAAAAATATTGAAAAACCGATGGCAAAATTATTTAATTTCACAAAAATATCCTCTGCAATAATTTTATTATCAGCAAAAAGGGGGGCAATTTTATAACCAGTTATACATTTCCGGATCATTCCATAACCTAACAGTTTGCCATTCTTTAAAAAACCAAGTGTTAGGCTTTCCGGTTCGGAAATCCAATATTTAAGAAACTGGGGGCGCGAAACTGGGAAACATTGATTATCATATTTAACTAATCTAGAAAAAGGAATTGAATTTATCTTGACAATGCTTTCGTTATTTATTTTGTATTTTTTACCCAATCCTTGGTAGCGGATATTTTTATATGCTAATTTAAATCCTGATTTTTTATAATTTTCTTGTTGGGCAAATACTCCGTCAAGTCCAACATTTTGAGTTTTTAAATAATCAATCGCCTTATTCCAGATCTTAATTCCATATCCTTTATTTCTGTGTTTAGAACGAACAATATAAAAACCAATAAAGCCAAAGTCTTTATCGTAAGAAACGGCTGAAATACATGAAATTGGTTTATCATCAAGAAAACCCATGAAAAATCCTCGAGGATCAGTGTTATAAAACACATCCCGATCATGAAGTCCAGGATTCCAACCTTCATTTGCCGCCCAAGCAATGGCGAGGCTCAAATCGGATTTTGTCATCCTGCGGATTACGTATTGGTTTTCCACGTCAGGAATAGTATAACAAATAAGAAGCCTATTTATTTTTACCTAATTGCTTATCTACTTTGACAAAAAAAATTAAAAGCAAAAGAAGAGCTATTAACATTAGGGCAAAAGGCATCATTTGCTGTTTAAAAAATTCTGTTAGATCAATCATATTTTTTAATAACTTGACTGAGTTTAACTGATAATAAATATAATGTTATTATACCTAAACTATAAAAAATTAACACAAAAAGATTTTTGATTGTAAATACAGAAACAATCAACGCAGAACAAATATTTACCAAAATTACTTGGATTGTTTCCAGGTGAAAAACTAATAATTTCATTGATTTAATTGTAATGAAACAAATTATTTTGTCTATTGCTTATAACCTACAGAAATGTACTTTGAGATTGTTACAGGAATATATTCTTGACGATAGACCATGAAGATGGGTTTATCATTCCTCTACAAACGTCAAGGCTGTTCCACTTAAATTAGCTCTACCAGTTCGACCAATGCGATGAATGTAATCTTCGTAAGTTTGAGGTATGTCATAGTTGATGACATGTGATACATTGGCAATGTAGAGTCCTCTGGCGGCTACATCAGTTGCCACCATAATTTTGACAACATCTTCTTTAAACATTCTAATTGCCTGTTGGCGTTGAAATTGAGCTTTATCACCGTGAATTGAAGTCACTTTAAACCCTTTTTGAAATAGGTCTCTCGAAATTCGCTCAACCCCATGTTTTGTCCGACCAAACACTAATACTTTCTTAAACTCTTCCTGCTTCAAAAGAAAGGATAGTTTTTCCATTTTTGAACCAATCTTTTTATCAAGTCGGACTAAATCCTGTTTAATATGACTCAATGTTTCTTGTGTCTTAACAGAAATTGTGACCGGATTTTTGACAAAAGAGGCAATTAAACTACTGATTGCAGGTGACACTGTTGCTGAGAAAAATAATGACTGACGATTCTGTGGAAGGTGGGAGATAATTTCTTTTATATCATGGATAAATCCCATATCAAGCATCTGGTCAGTTTCGTCTAAAATGATTATTTTAAATGTATCAAGTCTCATGATTCGTCTTTCAATAAGATCTTTTAATCTTCCAGGAGTGCCAACGACCACGTGAGGATTGCGCCTTATTTCATAGGTCTGATCTCTCATTGAAGATTGACCAATACAAAAAGCACTGAAGATTGGCATATTCCCGGTAAATTTTCTCAGTTCATCACGGGTTTGCATGGCTAGCTCGCGGGTTGGACTGATTATTAATGCTTGATATGAATAGTCTTTTAAAATATTTTCAACAAGCGGAATTAAAAAAGCAGCCGTTTTTCCGGTTCCAGTATTTGAAATGCCTATGACATCTTTGCCATCTCGAATGGCAGGAATTCCTTGTGCTTGAATTGGAGTTAATTTTATATACCCATGTCGAGCAATTGTTAATTTAAGTGATTCTGGCAAATTAAGACTTGAGAATAGTACCTCATCAACTTCGTGAATTGGGGAGACAGACATATTTTTGACACTAGCTTTACGGATAAATTCATGAATGTTGCCGCCTTTCATATTTCGACCACGTCCGCCTGAACGTGAAAAACTTGACGATCTAACGCCTCTACTAAATCGACCGAATCTGTTTACTGGCTGAAAGTATTTTGTATACATAGAAATAAATATTGAAAAACTATTAACAACTTTTAGACGTAAGAGCGCGAAGCTCTTCTAAAAATACTTAAGAAGAACTTTAAAATCTAGAAATTTAAAAGCAGAACTTACAATCTGTTTAAAGTATAACAGAAGTTATTAATTTAGCAAACAGTAAGAGTTCACGGTCTTTGACACGAAGCTTGTAAAAGTAAATTTCTTGTCTGCT
>CAYIVY010000015.1:0-13234 GCA_964366945.1 uncultured Gammaproteobacteria bacterium | reverse complement strand
TATTTAGTTATTAAAGGATTAAAAAATTACGCCGTGCCTGCCGGCAGGCAGGAAGTTCTGATTAAAAATTATAATGTTTTTCCTTTTTTATTGGCAATAATTTTCTTGACGTCGCGCTGGTTCTTAAACTTTAGCCGCTTTTCTTTCGAAGCCACGTTTTTACTTTTCCTAGAACTGACGTCAATTTATTTTCTAATTAAAAGTGAGTTGGTAAAAAAAGCGAAGATACCAAATTTGTTTGCGCCTGCCTGCCGGCAGGCAGGGTTTGATGTTTTCCGTCAAAAAATTTCGGTATCGAGCTTCTATATTTTGTTTTCTGGAATCTTCGCCGGTCTTGCTTTTCTTTCCTACACCCCCGGCAGAATTTTCTTTCTTTTACCTTTAAGTTTTCTTGTTTTTCAACTCGTTAACTTGTTAACCCGTAAACAGTTTAACAATATAACAATAAAGCAATTATTTATTTTTTTAATTCCGTTCTTAATTATAATTACTCCACTAACTTCATATTTGCTTACAAACAAAGACACCCGCATTGATCAACAATTTTTTTTAAGAAATCACGAAATAACTGTTAACGAGAAAGTTAGCGGACTTTGGAGTAATATTTCCTCAACTACTTTGATGCTTTTTACTAAGGGCGATATGAATGGCCGTCATAATTATCCCGGCAAACCGGCTCTAAATCCGATTTTGGGAATTTTATTTGTTATTGGCTTGACAATTTCAATTAAAAACTGGAGAAACCCAATTAATTCTTTTTCTATCTTCTATTTTTTATTATCTATTCTTCCAGCCCTTATGACCTACCCCTGGGAAAATCCCAATATGCTCCGGACCTACACAGCCATTCCATCGATAGTTTATTTTATCGGACAAACTATTTACCATCTTGGAACGATCGTTTCAAGATTGTCATTTAATAAAAAAATGTTTGTTTCTTATTTCTTGTTTCTTGTAATTTTATTTTCTTGCCTATATGAATTGCGTACTTACTTTAAATATCAATCGACTGTATTTAAACAATCTTTTGAGATAAAATTACCATTGGAAAAGGCAATAAAAGTTAAACTTAAACCATGAAAAAACATTGGCCTGTTGCTGTATAATATTTGAAATAAACTATGTTTGATATTTACAAAGTCTTTTCTTTCCTTAAAAAAAAATTTAATCGTAAAGATATTCTCTTGGGACTTGGTTTAGTTATTTTATTTTTTCTTTCCAGAATTATTTTTTTGGACAAATTGCCGATATTTTCCGACGAGGGAATCTATATTCGTTGGGCAAGGATCGCCTGGCATGACGCCTCCTGGAGATTTATTTCTCTGACTGATGGCCGGCAACCCCTCCAGACCTGGGGAACGATTCCTTTTTTAAAACTTTTCCCTCAAAATCTTCTTTTTGCCGGTCGAATGTTTTCAGTCGCCACTGGTTTTGTTTCATTAGCCGGTTTATTTAGTCTATTATTTTATTTATTTGGTAAAAAAACTGCTTTTTGGGGTATGTTTTTATACATCTTTACGCCTTTTTTTCTTTTTTATGATCGAATAGCTTTGGCCGATTCTGCAGTTAACACCGGATTTATTTGGATTTTATTTTTTTCCATACTAGTTGTAAAAACATTAAGATTCGATCTGGCTATATTTTTTGGAATAACCGCCGGGATGGCTATGCTTACTAAATCGTCGGTCAGATTGTTTATTATGCTTTCTGCCTTTGCACCAATTCTCATTTGGGATAAAAAAACTGGAAAAAACATTATTAAAAAGTCTTTAAATTATTTTATTTTATTTGCTTTTGTTTTCATAATCGCAATTGTCATTTATAATGTTCAGCGATTATCTCCTTTCATGCATTATATTGAGGAAAAAAATAATACTTTTGTCATGCCAATATCAGAATTCATTAAAAATCCTTTTGGTGTAATTTTGCCGAACTTAAAAATAATTCCATATTATGTTTTTTCGGAGTTGGGTTGGTTAACAGGATTTTTAGGAATCATCGGTTTAATTGCTTTATTTAAAAATAACTTTGGTTTAGGGTTATATTTTTCTATCTGGTTACTGGTTCCTTATCTTGCCATAGCAGGTTTTTCAAGAGTGATTTTTCCCCGCTACCTTATTTTTTTAGCCACTCTTTTGACGATTTTTACCGCATATTTTTTATCCAATTTAAAATCAAAGTTAATTAAGTTAATCTTGCTGATTATATTTTTATTAATCTCTACTTACTATGCTTATGGATTTTATTTTAATCTGTCCGCTATCCCCTTCCCGGAAATTGATAAAGGTCAATACGTAGAAGGCGAAACAGCCGGCTTTGGCGCCAAAGAGATTATGGAATTTGCACGTGTTAAATCAAAGGAAAAACAGGTAGTTATCTTAGCTGAAGGAGACTACGGACTGATCGGTGACGTTTTGAATGTTTTTTTGAAAGACGATGACAAAATAAATATCAGAGGTTTTTGGCCACTTGACGAAAATGTTTTATTGGCCAATCAAAAAGAACTGAAAAAAAATTTAGTCTATGTAGTCTTTTCTCAAAGAAAAGAATTTCCCGACTCCTGGCCAATAAAACTTATTAAGAAGTATGATAAGCCCGGGAACAGAACTGCCTACTTTTTATTTGAATTAACCAAATGAAAAAAAAGACTGTAATAATTCTTTCTATTTTTTTAATTATTGGTTTTTTATTAAGGTTTATTCAAATCGACAAAGTTCCTCCGGGATTTGATTGGGACGAAAGAAGTCACGCATACAATGCTCTATCTATAGCTCAAACAGGTAAAGATGAGTGGGGTAAATCCTTTCCGCCTATTTTTAGAGCTTTTGGAGATAATAAATTACCTCTTTACACTTATTTTACTGCATTTTTTGTAAAAATTTTTGGGATGAATATTGTTTCTGCTAAATTAACCGCAATTTTCTCAGGTGTTTTATCGATATTGATAATATATTTTATCTTTAAGGAATTATTTAACAATAAAAAATGGGCTTTCTTAGCTGCTTTTTTCATGGTTTTTTCACCTCATAGTTTGTTTTTTTCAAGGATAGCCCTTGAGCCTATACTGGCTAATTTATTGATTATAATAGGATTTCTTTTTGCTATTAAGTTTTTAAAAAAGAAATCATTGGTTCATTTTTTTTTAGCAACGATATTTTTCATTGCTTCTCTTTTTACTTATCACTTAGCAAGAGTAATTGCTCCCATTTTATTGTTTTTTTTGTTTATATTTGCTTTTCTAAATTTAAAAAAAACATCTCGCCATATTATTTTCTATATAACAATGCTTTTGGTTACGAGTATTTTTATATTTAGTCAATACGGATCTGAAAGCGTTTTAAAATTCAAGACTGCTGGGCTATTTGGGCAAAATAAGGGAGCTGTTATGGCAATTGACGAATTCAGAGGTCATGATAAAAATAATTTAGTCTCAAGAATCCTTCATAATAAAGCAACTTTCTTTTCATTTGCCCTCGTTGGAAATTATGTATCCCATTTTTCTTTTGATTATTTACTAAACTTTAGAGAAACTAATTCTGTCCAACAAAGCTATTTCCCACCAATTTTTATTGTCATGTTGCCTTTTTATTATTTTGGTCTAATGTTTTTAGTCAAAGATATATTTTCAAAAAAGAAATTTGAAGAAAAATTAATTACACTATTTTTTTTAATTTGGATTTTAGTATCTCCAATTTCTTCAACTATCACCGAGACTGCTCCAGATTCTCGACGTGCCCTTGGTAGTTTAGGTACTTGGGAAATACTGACTACCTATGGTCTATTTATGGTATTTTTAAAAATAAAAAAAGATGGTTTAAAAAAAATATTTTTTATTATCTTTACGGCTTTATACTTAATATCGTTGATATTATTTTTAAATAATTTCTTTCGTATTTATCCAAACAAATATGATTATGTTTATGCTTTCAAAGAAAACAAAATTGCCAAATTAATCAAAAATGATTATTCTAAATATGATTATTTTATATATTCTCGCATCGCTGCCAATCAACCGCAGATATTTGCCTTAACGGCTCTTAACTATCCCCCGGAAAAATACATGAGAGAGAAAAAATGGATAGAGAAGGATCGTTGGTTTTCAATTAATGAATTTGATAAATTTCTATTTTACGATGAAATTACACCAAAGATTTTATCTTCTAGAAGATTCAAGGGTAAAGAAATAGCTTTGTTTTTAACAAGAGATGAATATTTAAAGAATATTGAATTTGTAAAAAATAATGTTCTTTTTCAAGATACGTATCCCAGTAAGGCTTCTTACGATACAGGAGAACCTAAAGAGATTTTATATTTTATAGTTATAAAATTATGAAGAAAATAATAAATAATAAATTTTTAGTCCTATCTATTTGTATTATCGTTTTAAATTTATTGATAAAGGGCTTTCTTGTAACGTCCTACCCTAATAGCATTAGCCCTGAAGAAATAGATTTAATTACTCGATTATCTTTTTTCAAAAGTTTTGATCCATATTCATTACGATATATAATCGTTGTAGTATCAAGCTTATTTGCTACCCTCTCTTTCATTCTTCTATATCGAATTACAAAGAATTTGTCATGGTCGTTTCTTTCCGGATTATTACTGACATACTCACCTTGGATTTTTATTATTTCTCGATATTCAAATTTTTATTTAGTTGTTCTTTCTTTATGTATTTCCTCATTTCTTTTTTTCTATAAATCAAAGCTCAGATATATTCTTATATTTTTTTTAATACTTATTAGCGGATATTTTCTTTATCAAAATAAAATATTTATAACGAGCAATTTTATCAATGATTTTGGAGGTATCTTTCGATTGATGGATTTTAAAAATCTATATTTTACCGGTGATTATACTTCTACTTTCATAAGAATTCCAAAAACAGGATTTTTCCTTTTCTTTGAAGTCCTTGTTTTTCTTTATGGTCTTTATAAATTAGTACTTGAGCGAGGTAATGATCAGATTAAAAGAATTATTATTGAAATTTTTTTCATTGGTTTAATGTGGTTTTTCATTACCCCAAGTAACCTTATTATTTCTAACAAATCCATGTTTATTTTTTATAGCATAGGTCTTGTTATTGCTTTTGGATATTCATCTTTAATGAGTAAAAAAGCTATCGTAGCTTGGTTTATTATGCCATTAATTATTTGTGGTTTTATTTTTTACCAAGAGCTTTTTTATTTTCACTTTGATATAAAAAATTCAAGCGATTGGGGTTTTGCAGAAGAAAAAATATCTAGATTGTTAGAAAAAAATAGTCAGAATATCAATTCAGTATATGTTTCAGGAGATGCTTCAAGTTTTATTAAATATCTACCTCTGTTTGGAAAAAATTTTACAAATGAAAAAATTGAGATTGTTGAAAGTGACTGGATAAGAGATAAAGCAATGTTTAAATGTCTTGAAAAGAAAATATTGTGCGTCTTTAAAGAAAGCGATCTTTTACTAACCACACTAGAAAAAGATGATCTTCGCGAAAAGATTTATTATAATAATGGTTTGCTAGCTTACCTTATTCTTTCTAAAGAAAGTCTGAAAACTAATGTATTAAACAAATAATAATTTTGCTCATTATAAGATACATTACGAACCGTCTACTATTTATTTGAATTAACTTATTGATTTATTGACTCAACAAACATATTTTTTACACCATGATTAATTATTATTCAATAATATAATCGCGCTTGAAGTAGCGATAAAAGAATCTAAGGGTATTGTCTTGTTTTCGAAATTATATAGGACGGTTATATTACTATCCGGAAAATAATAAGAAACAAAATACTGACCCCACAATACATTTGTCAATTTCTCTGATCCGCCCCAAGGTTTTACTAATTTTCCTTTATCAATAGGGTCATATAAAAATAGATACCTATGTTTTAATATTTCTTTTTTATTGCGTTTAAAATAAATACTTGCGTTTTTAGAAATTCTATTCAATAAATTATAACCACTCGAAGATTCATGAACTTTAATGCCAAAAAAATTCCAAAAAATAAATAGGAAGATTATGATAAAAGCAATAATTTTGAATAATTTTTCTTTTGATGAAATAAACAAAAAAACAAAATACGCCTTAAGCAAAACTACAAAGATTAAAGGTAGCGTCAATCTATCCATCCATTTATGAGAAAAAAGTAGTATTGGACCTAAAAAAATAAAAAAACTGATCAAAGCATAGAAAGAGGTTTTTAATATTTCAATTGTTTTAACAATGTTTTTAGCAATATATATTGTTAAAAAAATAAAAAAAATTAAGTAATAAATAATCAGGCTATAAAAATATTCTTTAAATTCGGGTGTGGCAAAGGCTTTCCAGAAATCAGGTAGCGGCTGAAAAGGGAAATTTCTAAAAACATCAGACATAAAATTGGGAAATCCTAATGACCACAAAAAATACCACATTGAATTATTGATGATTAGTTTTGGATTGTTAAAGTGAAGTTTGTAGTTATCAAGCAACGTAACATGACTGAGACTGTATTTATATACAAGCAAAAAAATAGCCGCCAAAATAATATTTGTTATAAGCAAAGGAAACTTCTTGATGAAAGTATTTTTTTTATAAATAAACTCGAATGATGTTAAAAAAACTATAAATAATATCGCAGTCTCTTTTGATAATAAAGCCCCTAAAAAAAATAGTAAATTTAATAAGATTAAATTTTTTTGATAATAGTAAAAAGAAAGGATTATGCAAGTAAAAAGCATAACCTCCTGGAATGTGGCAAATAAAAATAATTGAAATACGTGAATAAAGCTAATAGCATAAAAAAATACTGTAAGTTTTGAAAATAAATTGTTATTCGTTAAAAGCATTATTGTTTTTTTCAAATAATAAAGACCGATAAAATAAACAGTAAAAACAAGTAGATGACCTATAAAAATATTTTTTCCAATAGATATTAAAAAAAAATAAAAAACCTCTGTTGCTAATGGTTTGTATGAGTAAGTTCTTATTGGTGAAAAAAAATTAATAAAATCAGTAAATGACCGAGCATCGCTTATTTTTAGAAAGAAGAAATCATCTCGAAAAAATTGTATAGAAAAAGCATTTTTAAATAAAAATAAAATTAGTAAAAATAACAAAGAAAAGAAAAAAACATCATTATTTATTACCTTCAAAAATCTTTTAAACATTTTTATAAAATAAATGATATAAATATAATGGTTATAAAGGAAGCTATATTTCCAATGTTGCGCACCAGAGTATTTTTAAAACTAAAAATTAACTTATGATTTCCTGCAGGAACTGTCACAGTGATTAATTTATAGTCGTTATTATCCCTAATTATTATTTTCTGACCGTCCAGACTAGCCTGCCAGCCAGGAAAGTTAAAGGTATTTAATCTAAACTGGAATGGATTTTTTGATTCAACTTCAAATTCTTTTTTTGAAAACTTATCGGTAATCGTTTTTACTCTAGTTGTTTCTTTATCCGCGGATAAAATCTTGAAGCTTTCTTTTATTAAATCTTGTCTTTCTAACCCAATTGTTGTCGTCCCTAATTCAGTTTTTTTTGTCTTAATCCCATATGGTGAAAACTCAAAAGAAGTCTTGCTCACCCGCCAAGAAATTTCATCAAAACTCGTCAATTTTTTTTCATCATAATCATTAAGATCGTGTGGTTTAGAATATATTGAATACTTTATAACCGTTATAAAAATTATAATTATTATTCCTACATTAAATAAGTTTTTTTTAACTTTACTATCCAACTTAATTAATTTTCCAAAATAATATATACCCGCGGCCGCAACCAAACTGATAAATATTCCTGTAAACGTCAAAAATCTCCAGGGAAACTGAAGATACCAAAGATATTTGATCTTATCCCAAATAAATTGAGAATAAATGGAGGACATAAATAACGAAAATAAAAATAAAAAAAATAAAAAAACATAAATTTTTATCGATTCTCTGTTCTTTTTTGTAAATAAATAAAATATAAAAATAACCAGAGAAAAAATCGTCAAAAAAATATGGATTTTACCTAATTGAAAACTTATACCATCGTTAGGTCCGGCAATTGAACCCCCATATCCCCAGGGAGAAAACCAAAACTGGTATGGGTAAATAAAGTGAATTGCATAACTTGCTAGTTCATGAGTTAAGATTGTGTCAACAAGTGTATATTTTTTTTCGACAAGTGATGGTAACCAAAAAAAAGCTGATGAACCAAGAGCTAAAAAAATTCCAACTAAAAAATTCTTAAAAAATAACAAACGATTTTCAGAACAAAAAAAATAATAAATAAAAAATAAGCCAATAAAAAAAAGGGTTGGAAAAGCGATTAACGGATGAGCCAATATCAAAAATCCTAAAGTTACACTAAAAAGTAAGGTTGATTTTAAACTTTTATTTCTAAAAATATCATCAAGGCCTAAAAAGACAAATGGCAGAATAGATAAAGCAAAAAATTCTGCCCAAGCCCCTCTAATGTAGATAGTGATTGCCCGATAAAAGAAAAACGTAAATAGAGTCGCCGCCAATAAACCGGTTTTTTTATCAAAAAATCTTTTCCCTAACAAATACATTCCAATTGATGACAGAAAAGACCCGGCAATAATCATTAACTTTAAAGACCAAAGGAGATTAAATCCTAGTAAATGAAAAAATTCCGCCACATAATAGATAAGAGGCGGATAAAAATTAAATAAAGGATAACCAAAATTAAAACCCAAATTCCCTACCCAACGCGGATACAAATCGCCTTGCCTAATTGCCTGATCTAAAAGATAAAGTCTGGAAATATGTTGATCATCATGAATAGCAAAGTATTGATTATTCAAAAGGCTCGTAATAGCCAAAGCTGTTATAATAATAAGGACAATAAACTCTAGAGATAGTAATTTTTTAAAGAATTTCATCTTTATAATTATATACGATGTCATCCCCGCGAAAGCGGGGATCCAAAATATTAAACATGGACAACAATATCAAACAAATAAAACAAAGGGGTGTCTTAAGTGCCGGCAGTCTGCTTTTTCAAAGCGGTTTTTCGGCAGTCCTGGGATTTGCAGCTTTTTTTATTTTAACATTAAAGTCAAGCCTCTATCTTCTCGGTATTTATAACACTGTACTGGCCATGATGGCTTTTTTTAACTATTTTTCCAGTCTCGGATTAGCCGCTGCCATCATCCAAAAAAAGGAGGTTGATGAAAAAGACCTTAACACTGCTTTTATAATCCAAACTGCCCTATCTTTATTTGTAATAATAATAGGTTTTTTTCTGACAAATTATCTTTTTCTAATCTATAAGGATTTACCAAAAAATGCTATATATCTTTATTGGTCTCTTCTATTTTCTTTCTTTTTTCTTTCTTTAAAGACAATTCCATCAGTATTACTTGAAAAGAAAATTCAAATTTATAAGGTAGTCTTAGTCCAGTTAATAGAAAATGTGGTATTTTATTCTATCATAATTATCATGTCTCTAATGAATATGGATATTTTTAGTCTTGTTGTAGCCGTAATTGCCCGATCTTTAGTGGGAGTAATTTCTATCTATATTATGAATCCTTGGTCACCAAAACTAATTTTCTCAAAATCATCGGCTAGAGCTCTTTTATCTTACGGAGTTCCTTTTCAAGGCAATTCATTCTTGGCTCTTGTTAAAGATGATCTGATGATTATTTATTTGGGAGCGGTTATTGGCTTTGAAAAACTTAGTATCGTTACTTTTGCCAAAAAATACGCCGAATTTTCAATTCGATTAATAATGGATAATATTAACCGAGTTGCCTTTCCAGTTTATTCTCAATTTCAAAATAATAAAGTTCTCTTAAAAAAAAGTGTTGAGAAAATTCTTTTTTATGAAGCGCTATTTATTATACCAATAATAATTGGAAGCGTCTTTATATTTGATAATTTACTGCGCCTTATGCCAGGTTATTATGTAAAATGGCAAGTGGCTTTAATATCTTTTTATTTTTTCTCTTTTTCAGCCCTTTTTGTCAGTTTATACTCCCCGCTTATCAGTCTTTTTAATGCCATTGGCAAAGTAAAATTAACTTTAATAATCATGATAATTTTAACCGGACTAAATTGGCTTTTTATTCCACCTCTAATTAAATTATTCGGGTTTCAAGGCATCTCGATTGCTTTTTTTATCATCTCTTTTTCTTTTATTTTCGTCTTTATCAAAGCAAAAGCAACAGTCGATTTTTCCTTAAAAAATGCTTTTGGCGCACCGGTAATTTCAACAATCGCAATGACCGTATATCTTTTGTTAGTTAAGTTTTGGGTAAGTAAAGCCGTAACTAATAATCTGTTACTGACCGTTTTAATGATTGTTGGATCGGCTTCAGTTTACTTTTTAGTTATTTATAGAATTAAGGGTAGAATTTTTCTTGATGAAATAAAAGATCTTATAAATACTCAGCGTAAATGATAAAATTAATTTTACAAAAATGAGAAAGTTTTCCTTTTTTCATAGCAAATTTTGGGGTCTATTTATATTTTCCTTGCTCATCTTCTTATTTTGCTATTTTAGATTAAAACCAATTTTTTTTCAAACCGTACCATATACTTATGATCAGGGTCGCGACTTTCTCAAAGTCCAAGAAATCGTTAGAGACTTAAACCCAACACTAATTGGACCGACTTCCGGTATTCCAGGACTATTTCACGGCGCCTGGTGGTATTATTTTCTCGCCATTCCCTATATTATATTTTCCGGTTTGCCGGTCGGGTTCTCGATTTTTATTTTTATCGTAAGCTTTTTTCAGGTAATATTTTTTTCTTATTTTCTTAAAAAAGAATTTGGATGGCTAACTGCATTGATATTTGCGTTATTCGTTACTGGTTCTTCATATTTCATCACGATGTCTTTTTTTGTTATAAGTAGCGTATTTACTTTTCCTTTTATCCTTTTATTCCTTTATTCTGCTTATTTATTTTTAAAAACAGAAAATAAAAAATATTTTTTTTGGCTTTTTTTATGGATTGGTTTCATTTTAGAAGCAGAATTACCAACAGGTCTGTTTACTGGAATAGCTTTTGTGTTAACTCTTTTACTTTTAGGAAAACTAAAACTATTATTTTCTAAAGACGGATTTAAAAAAGCTTGCCTAGGATTTATGATTCCCCTCACGCCCCGTTTGCTTTTTGAAGTAATAAAAGGTTTTCCTCAATCAAAAACAGTTCTTAAGTTTTTTTTAAATCCTGAATTTCATAATTCTAAACCGTTTTTTGATATTTTCAAAGATAGATTATTTTTATTTAATAATTATCTAATCTCATCTTTTCCATTTGATAACTCTTATATTGCTTATGGAATATTTGCAATATCTATCATTGGTATTTTTATCGCCTTCATAAAAAGTGATAAAAGGATTAAAAACTTTCTTATATTTCCTCCTTTAATGATAGTGTTATTTTTTCTATTATCTTGTTTATATAAAGACAATTTTTGGAGTAATTATTATGAAGGTATTGGTTATTATTTTATCTTGACTATTGCTCTTGGCTTTTATGGTTTTTCTAAATTAGAAAATAAATTAATCAAAAACCTTCCATGGTTGATATTTGTTTTTTTGTTTTTATTTAATGTTTCAAAATTTGCAAAAGAAACAAAAAATAACCAAGTTGTCAATGATGGTCTAAGAAAACAGTTGATAACTGTTAATAGAATTTATGAAATAAACAAAGAAAAAAATAATTTTTGCGTAAGAATATATACCCCGCCTGTCATCCCCTATACTTATAACTATCTTTTTGATTATTATCATAACTTTAAAAATAAAGTCAGACCAACGATAAACTATGCAAATAATCAATGTTGGTATATTTTTGAAGATGATAGTTATAAATTTAGAATTGACCAATATAGAAAAGACCATATTCCAACAACTGGAAAATTAATTAAAAGAGAGTCTATCCATAAAGATGTCTTTCTAGAACTTTGGCGTGATTATCCTCAAAAATAATATGATTGGATTAATTACAGTAAACTATAATCGATATCAACTTACACGAGAGTTCCTCGACTCACTTGCAACAGTACAAAATGCAAAAGATTTATCTGTTTACATCGCAGACGTCTCATCTAAAAAAGAAGTTTTTAAAATTGGCAAATATCCAATGAAAGTCGTCTTAAAGTCGTTTCCTAACAACGGATATGCATTTGGAATTAATGAAGGAACTAAATATTTTTTAAAAAAAGGTTTTGATAAATTTTGTGCTATTAATAATGATATTTTTTTTGATCGGAATTTTTGCCAGCAAGCCCATTTAGGATTTGAAAAGGCAGATATTTTCGGCGGGAAAATTTATTATGCTCCAGGATTTGAATATCATAAAAAATATCAGAAACAAGATATTGGCAAAATTCTCTGGTATGCCGGAGGTATTAACGACTGGAATAATGTCTATACCACCCATCGAGGTGTTGATGAAGTAGACCAAAAACAGTATGAAAAGTTTGAAGAAACTGATTTTATAACCGGCTGTATGTTGTTTTTTAATAAAAAGGTTATTGATAAAATTGGCTTCTGGAATGAACGATATTTTTTATATTTTGAAGATTCAGATTTCTGTGAACGAGCAAAAAGATCCGGTTTTAAATTATTTTTTAACCCGAAAATTATTATCCGGCATAAAAATGCCCAATCAACCGGAGGTTCCGGATCAACTATTCACCAAAAATATCAAAGAAAAAACCGATTAATCTTTGGCCTAAAATATGCGCCGTTCAAAACAAAACTACATTTAATAAAAAATTATTTTTTACATCAATGAAAAACTTCTCCATCATAATCCATTCTTTAAACGAGGAAAAAAATATTGGTGACTGCATTAACTCTGCAAAATTATTGACTAAAAAAATTATCCTCGTTGACATGGAAAGCACGGACAAAACCATTGAAATTACTAAAAGGCTTAACGTTCCTATCTATAATTTTCCTAGATCAAATTACGTCGAACCGGCTCGAGAATTTGGAATCAAGCAGGCAAAAACAGACTGGGTATTGATACTTGATGCGGATGAGAGAATTACGGAAGAACTTGCTAAAGAGATCAAACAATTCTTAACTATTAACTCTTCACTTTTAACTTATTATAAAATCCCCCGCCGAAACATTTTTGCTGGGGTTAAATGGCTTAAACACGGTGGCTGGTGGCCAGACTATCAAATAAGATTAATTAATAAAAAATATTTTATCAGTTGGCCAAAACGAATTCATTCGACACCAATTATAAAAGGCAATTTTGGACTTCT
>CAYIVY010000014.1:0-14487 GCA_964366945.1 uncultured Gammaproteobacteria bacterium | reverse complement strand
GTTATGGCCAAGTGCCGTATAGGACATTTTGTAGAGGCACAAGTTCTTGAGTCTCTTAAAGTTGATTTTGTTGATGAAAGTGAAGTTTTGACTCCTGCCGATGAAGAGTTTCATATTGACAAAACCAAATTTAAAGTTCCCTTTGTTTGCGGATGCCGAGATTTGGGAGAGGCCCTTCGAAGAATTGATGAGGGAGCCGCTATGATAAGAACCAAAGGAGAACCCGGTACAGGCAATATTGTTGAAGCCGTAAGACATATAAGAGCGGTAAACAAAGGCATTGATGAGCTTGTGACATTACTGAAACAAAAAAAATCTACAAAACTAAAAGAAAAAGCTAAAGAATATCGTGTTTCTTATGATTTAGTTCTGCAAGTTGCAAAACTGGGACGATTACCAGTGGTAAATTTTGCCGCCGGCGGAATTGCCACACCATCTGACGCAGCTCTTTGTATGCAACTTGGTGTTGATGGTGTTTTTGTTGGATCAGGAATTTTTAAAAGTGACGACCCAATAAAAAGAGCAAAAGCAATAGTTGATGCCACCGCTCATTTTAATGATCCCAATAAAATAGCCAAAGCTAGTGAAAACTTAGGCGAAGCCATGAAAGGATTGGAAATTTCTACCTTAGAGACAAAGATGGCTGCCCGTGGAATATGAAATCACAAAAGATAATTGGCGTACTCGCATTTCATGGCGACGTCATAGAACACATTAATGCAACAAAAAGTGCGTCAAAAAACCTTCATTTAGATATTAAAGTTGTTCCTGTCCGTACCAAAGAGATTATCCATACACTTGACGCTCTTATTCTCCCTGGTGGGGAAAGCACTACTCAAGATAAACTCTGTGAAAGAGAAGGTATGCGGGAAAAGATGAAACAAATTAAAAATATATTTGGTACCTGTGCTGGAGCAATCATGCTTGCTAAGCAGGTTTTACACAAGACTTACGATCAAAAGACATTGGAACTGATGGACATTGAAATTGACCGTAATGCCTATGGAAGACAGACAGAATCTTTCGAAAAAGATGTCGAAACAAGTTTAGGTAACATTCACGCAGTCTTTATTCGAGCACCAAGAATAATTAGAGTAAAAAAAGAAGTAAATATATTAGCAAAAAATGATGGTGAAATAATCGCTTGTGAACAAAAAATAAACAAAAATTATTATTTAGCTGCGTGTTTCCATCCGGAGCTTACATCTCCAATCTTTCATGAATACTTTATAAAGAAAGTTTATCGGATTTGAGTTTTTATATTTATGTTAAAATTTCATTAGAAACCGTTTTACTTTTAAAATATTTTTATGAGAAAAGAAATAATTTATGCATTTATAGATAGTCAAAATCTTAATCTTTCTGTCTTAAATGAAATAAAGAATATAAAAACAAAAAAAATAATTTATCAAGGTTGGAAGCTTGATTTTAAAAGATTTTTTGTTTACTTAAAACAAAAATATAATGTAGATAAAGCCTTTTTATTTATTGGGCATAAGCCAGAGTATGAATCGTTATATAGATCATTAAAAAACTGGGGATTTCATATAATTTTTAAGCCTACCTTAGATCATGCTGGCAAAACAAAAGGGAATGTTGACGCAGAATTGGTTTTGCATTCAATGATAGAATTCAAGAATTATAATAAAGCAATTATTATTTCGGGAGATGGTGATTTTCATTGCCTAATTGAATACTTAGAAAAAGAAAATAAATTATTTAGAATTTTAGTTCCAAATGAATTTAGTTATTCTTCATTACTTCGAAAATTTAATAGAAAAATTGCGTTTATCAGTAGGTTAAAAAGTAAGTTAGAATTTACAAAAAAATAGGCAGGCATTTGCGCGGTATTAAACCTTTGCAGGAGCCTGTCATCGTGATTGATCTTATTATAGCAAAAATTGATTAATAATTGTCAAGAGGTTTTTTATTTATTAAATAATGAATACGATTTTAATATTCCTCGGTAAATTAATTATAAAAATCAGTCAAATCTTTAACCTTGGCTCGGGCTCTACTTGGCCGGGTCATCTGGCCTTAATTATCAACCATAAATTTATTGAAGATGTCATTAATAAAAATAAGGGCATAAAAATTATTGTCATAGCCGGCACTAATGGAAAAACTACTTCAACGGCCTTATTAAAATTTCTTTTGGAAAAATCCGGTCATAAAGTTTTTACAAATATCGAAGGTGCCAATCTTTTGAATGGCGTTGCCTCATCTATTATCAACAATAGTAATATTTTTTCCCGACTCAAATATGATTTTGCTATTTTTGAAAGCGACGAACTTAATCTGCCTTTGCTACTTAATAAAATTTCTCCTGATAAAATTTTAATTTTAAATCTATTCCGCGATCAACTCGACCGTTATGGAGAAGTCAATACGATTGCTTTAAAATGGTTAGAATCACTCAAAAAATTATCAGTAGAAACTGAAATTTTTATTAATGGCGATGACCCGCAACTTTATTTTATTGGAACTCAACTTTCTCAAAAAGTTCAGTATTTTGGGGTAGAAAAAAGTCTGATGAAACTAAAGAATATTCCTCATGATGTTGACTCAATTTTTTGCCCGGTCTGTTTATCACTCTTACAATATCATCAGCTTAGCTTTGCCCATCTGGGAGACTTTTATTGTTCCAACTGCCAGTTTAAAAGATTTGGAATCGTAAATGACTTTTCAAATAAAAAAATAAGCTATCCGATGAGCGGACTTTATAATGTCTATAATACAAACGCAATATTATTGCTCTTCAAGTCTCTAATTGATGAGCAATCCGTCTCCCGATTAAATCGGGACCAGACAAACAAGTGGCTCTCCGAATTTACCCCCGCTTTTGGCCGCCAAGAAGAAATTATTTATAAAAACCGTAGAGTATTTATTCTTCTTTCCAAAAATCCGGCTGGGTTTAACCAGTCAATCCAAACCGTAAAAGAAATGTTAAAAAGCGAAAAGCCTAATTTTCTTATTATTCTCAACAACAGAATTCCTGATGGTCTTGACGTTTCCTGGATCTGGGACGTTGACTTTAAACCTATTATTGATGTTGCGGCTAATATCTATGTTTCCGGAGACAGGGTCTATGATCTGAACTTAAGATTAAGATATGAAAATAACAAAAATATTATAAATACATTTGAATCCTTGCCTAAAGCGGTTGAATCAATAGTAAACAAAACGAATATAGGAGAAAGATTATATATCTTACCGACCTATTCGGCGATGTTGGAAGTTAGAAAAATTTTATTAGGAAGAAAATTATTATGAAAACAATTAACATCGGCTGGTTATATCCTGATCTGATGAGTACTTATGGCGACCGGGGTAATATCATTGCTTTAAGCTATCGACTAAAAAAAAGTCGTATTAAACCGATCATTCATAAAATTTCCATCAACGAACCAAAGGATTTAATTTCAAAAATGGACATAATCTTTATGGGCGGAGCCCAGGATAAACAACAGGAGATTGTTAATCAGGACTTAAAAAATAATAAAGGAAAATACTTGAAACAGGCTATTGAAAATGGTGTGCCGAGTTTATTTGTCTGTGGCGCTTACCAATTTTTAGGAAAATACTATAAAGCTGCCGATGGAACAATAATTAAGGGTCTGGGCATCTTTGATCTATATACAGAAAACCCAGGATTAAATGTTCCCCGTTGTATTGGTAATATTATCATCAAGGCAACGCTTTTCCCAAAAATTAAATTGGTTGGTTTTGAAAACCATGGAGGAAGAACACATTTGGCTGACAAAAAATTGGCTTTTGCTAAGGTTACTCAAGGATTTGGAAATAATGGGAAAGATAAAACCGAAGGAATTTTCTACAAAAATAGTTTTGGCA
Source organism: uncultured Gammaproteobacteria bacterium (assembly GCA_964366945.1). GTDB lineage: Bacteria > Patescibacteriota > Microgenomatia > UBA1406 > GWC2-37-13 > GWC2-37-13. The sequence continues at coordinate 10,635 of CAYIVY010000014.1, read as the reverse complement.
CCTATCTGCACGGGCCAATCTTGCCAAAAAACCCCGAGCTGGCTGACTATTTGATTAAGAAAGCTTTAGAAAGAAAGTACGGGAAAGAAGTTAAAATAGAGAAAATTAATAATAAGTGGGAGAATATGGCAAGAGATTTTGTGATAGATAAACTATAATGAAAATTAATTATGAAATATCCCGAGGATTTTATAAATAAAATAATTTGTGGCGATTGTGTTGAAACGATGAAAAAAATTCCGAGCGGAAGTGTGGATTTAGTGGTTACTTCGCCTCCTTATAATCTAAAAAATTCAACAGGAAATGGAATGAAAGACGGTCGAGGCGGTAAATGGGCGAATGCTGCTTTACAAAAAGGGTATTCCCATCATGATGACTGTATGCCTCATGATAAATATGTTAAGTGGCAAAGAGAATGTTTAACTGAAATGATGAGGGCTATTAATGATGAAGGTGCTATATTTTATAACCATAAATGGAGAGTGCAAAATGGATTATTACAAGATAGACAAGATATAGTTAATGGCTTTCCAATAAGACAAATTATTATATGGAAAAGGAAAGGTGGGATTAATTTTAATAAAGGTTATTTTTTACCTACTTATGAAGTAATTTATTTAATAGCAAAACCTAAATTTGAACTTGCTCCAAAAGCAAATTCTTTTGGTGATGTCTGGGAATTTACGCAAGAGATGAAAAATCCGCACCCGGCAGCTTTTCCTGTAGATTTAATCGAAAGAATCATTGGATCAACAACCGCTCAGGTTATTCTTGATCCTTTTATGGGTTCGGGAACAACTGCTGTTGCTGCAAAAAATTTGAAAAGAAAATATATTGGAATCGAAATATCTCCAGAGTATTGTGAGTTAGCTGAAAATAGAATAAAGAACGGAGTGATTATAAAAGATAATGAAGAAGAATTACCAATTTTTTCCCAATCTTCTTATGTAATAAATATATGAAAACTTTTACGAAAGATGAATTAATAAATAAGCTTATAAAATTAGCAAAAATGGGCTGGGTAGCTAATGGAAGATTTGGTAATCATGGCGGTATTGGGAATACGTTAGAAGATTATTTAAGAATAGAAGAAAATAATTTACCTATACCAAATGCTTCAGAGTGGGAGCTTAAAACTCAAAGATTAAATACTTCCTCATTAACCACATTATTCCATACAGAACCATCTCCTCGAGCAGTTAGATTTGTGCCAAAGGTATTATTATCAAAATATGGTTGGCCTCATCAAGAAGCTGGAAAAAAATATCCCAAAAATGAAATGAGTTTTAGACAAACGATACATGGAAAATCATCAAGTGATAGAGGTTTTATGGTAAAGATTGATAAAGATAATAAGAAAATATTAATCTCTTTTGATTATAAAGCTGTAGATATTCGGCATAAAAAATGGTTAGAAAAAGTTAATAAACTAATTGGATTAGGTGAATTAAATCCTCAACCTTATTGGGGTTTTGACGATCTTGAGCATAAGGTGGGAACAAAACTTCTCAATTGTTTTTATGTCCAAGCAGATGTTAAAAAAGAAAAAGGTAAAGAATTTTATTGGTATAAAAAAGTGATGATGTTGCAAAAATTTAATTTTGAAGGTTTTTTGAAAGCGATTGAAGAATCTAATATTTTAATAGATTTTGATGCGAGAACTGGACATAATCATGGAACAAAATTCAGGATGAGACAAAATTGTTTACCGGAATTGTATGAAAAAGTAACGGTTATAATATAAAAATTTAAATTTTTTGCTATGAGTTTCGTTCATCTTCACTTACACACCGGTTATTCCTTATTAGACGGTATGTGCCGGATTGACGACGTCATTGATAAGGCGATTGCTGAGAAAATGTCAGCCGTGGCCATTACCGATCATGGCGCACTTTATGGTGCATTTAAATTTTTCGTCAAAGCCAAAGAAAAGGGAATTAAACCAATTATTGGCGTCGAAACTTATAAAGCGAAAAATTCCCGTTTAGATAAGCAGAGCCACGTTGATCGAGATCAATATCACTTAGTACTACTCGCCAAAAATTTAGTCGGTTATCAGAATCTTCTTAAGATTGTCACTAATGCTCATCTTGAAGGGTTTTACTATAAACCACGAATTGATTTTGAAATTTTAGAAAAATATCACGAAGGCATTATTGCTCTGTCCGCCTGTCTAAATGGCGAAATTCCATCTTTGATATTAGAGAATCAAACAAAACAAGCAGAAATTATTTTAGAAAAGTATTTGAAAATTTTTAAAGATGATTTCTACTTGGAAATTCAAAGGCATCCGGGAATTGAAGAGCTCGACCGTGTTAATAAAGAATTAATCAGGCTTTCAAGAAAATTTGGTGTCCCACTGGTTGCCACAAATGACGTTCATTACCTGGAAAAAGAAGATGCCTATACTCAAGAAGTCCTTCTCTGCATCCAAACGCAGAGAACTATGGTCGAAAAAAACCGACCTATGTCAATGATTAACGTTCCGGATTACTATTTTAAGTCTACGGCCGAAATGAAAGGTAGTTTTATTGATATTCCTGAAGCCATTGAAAATACGATTAGAATAGCCGAAAAATGTAATGTAGAAATCCCTAACGGAAAATGGATTCTGCCAAAATTTCCAACTCCTGAGAACGAACCGGTTGACCAATATTTGAACAAACTCGTCGAAGAAAGAAAAAAAAGAGTTGATTCCTATCCACAAGATGTAATAAAAAAAAGAGTTGACTATGAATTAGACATTATCAATAAAAAAGGCTACTCAACTTATTTTTTAATTGTTCAAGACTTTGTTAACTGGGCCAAAAATCAAGGTATTGCCGTTGGTCCCGGTCGAGGATCGGTGGCCGGGTCACTGGTCGCCTATATTCTTGGTATTACAGACATAAATCCTATTGATCAAAATCTGCCTTTTGAAAGATTTTTAAATCCGGAGCGTCCCACTCCGCCGGATATTGATATTGATTTTGCCGATATTCGCCGTGAAGAAGTCTTAAAGTACGTAACAAATAAATACGGCGAAGATAAGGTCGCCCAGATTATTACTTTTGGAAAAATGGAAGCAAGACTTTCAGTTCGCGATGTTGTTCGGGCTCTCGGCATGTCTTATTCTCAAGGCGATCGGCTGGCAAAGATGATTCCATTCGGAAAACAGGGATTTAATATGACGATTGCTCAGGCTCTTGAAGAATCATCTCAACTAAAATTTGCTTATCAAACCGAACCGGAGACTAAAAAGGTTTTAGACGTTGCACGGCGTCTAGAAGGTTTGCCACGTCACTCATCAGTTCACGCAGCTGGTGTAGTAATTTCTGACAAAAATCTATCGGAATATGTGCCGCTCCAACGAGATAATAAAGAGGGAAAAATAATTACTCAATACGATATGTACTGCCTTGATCTAAATGCTGTTTCCAATCAAAAGGCAATTGGACTACTTAAAGTAGACTTCTTAGGTTTAAGAAATCTAACCATCATAGAAGAAGCCTTAAAGTATGTGGAAAAAAACACTGGGAAAAAAATTGATATCCATCACGTTCCAATTGATGATAAAAAAACCTACGATCTTATCTCAAAGGGTGACACGGTTGGCATCTTTCAACTTGAATCTGGAGGTATGAAGCATTTAGCCAAAGAACTTAAACCGAATAAGCTCTCAGATATTTCAGCCATGGTAGCCCTCTATAGACCGGGACCAATGGACCTGATTCCCGCTTTTTTAGAAGGCAAAATTAATGCTAAAAAAATTACTTACCCTCATCCAGATTTAAAACCAATTCTTGAGGAAACTTACGGAATCTTGGTTTATCAGGAACAGGTTATGGAAATCGCCAATAAGCTGGCCGGCTTTTCCATGAGCGAAGCTGATAATCTGCGAATGGCTATGGGTAAAAAGAAAAAAGAACTGATGAAAAAAGAAAAAGAAAAATTTTTCTTGGGTTGTTTAAAAAACGGTTATAAAAAAATTATGACCGAAAAGATCTGGAACTTCATGGAAAAATTCGCTGCTTATGGATTTAATAAGCCTCACTCTGCCTCATACGGACTGATTGCTTATTGGACTGGCTATATAAAAGCTAACTATCCGGTTGAGTACATGACGGCACTTCTTACGGCTGAGCTGCAAGGAATTGCCGGACCACAACGGGAAATAAAAATGTCCCAGGCCATTGAAGAGTGCAGGCGGATGGATATAAAAGTACTGCCGCCTGATATTAATAAATCAATCTATAATTTTTCCATTGAAGGATCTGAGATCCGTTTTGGTCTATCGGCCATAAAAAATATTGGCGAGGCGGCCATTGAATCCATTCTTGAAGTCCGGAAAAAACAGTCTTTTCACGGGTTGAAAGATTTTTTATCTCGAGTTGATCTGAGGCGAGTTAACAAAAGGACCGTTGAGAGCTTAATTAAAGCTGGTGCCTTTTCTCACTTTTCTAATAAAGCTACCTTAATGATGCACTACCCACTAATCGTTGCCGATATTCAAAGAACCAAAATTAAAGAGGAAAAAGGTCAATATGACTTATTTGTGAGCGCCGATGAAAAAAAATTAACTGATAATTTTAAAGAGTTGCCGGAATTTGAAGAAGATAAGTTATTTACTATGGAGCGGGAAGTGATTGGTTTTCTAATTGGTAAAAATCCCATGGCAAAATTTAAAGCAATTATCGAAAAAAAAACTACTAAAAAAATTGGTGAAGTAACCATTCAAGACGCAAGTAAATCTCTAATTTTAGCCGGTCTTATCAGCGGTAAAAAAATTGTCAAAACTAAAAAAAATAATGAAGAAATGGCGATTCTTCAAATTTTTGATGAAAGCGGCACCATCGAAGTTATCGTATTTCCCAGAAGTTATACGATTTTAAAATCTTTCTTAAATATTAACAAGATTATTATGCTTAAGGGGAAGGTCAATGAGAGGGAAGGAAGGGTAGGAATAATCCTCGAAAACGCCGTTGATCTGGAGAAAATAAATCAGAAATAAGGACACTCTTTACAAAGTCTTTACAAAGACAGTCTTTATTAAGACTGTCTTTGTTATCATTTTAAAATAAAATTAATTATTTTTCTTTTAAATAAAGTCATATTTAAAGCGATGCTTATTACATGTTCTATTGATGGAGTAATCTCGTTTCTTGCTCCTTGGATTGGAACTGTATATGGAGGAACAACTTCATCAAATAATGGTCGAAGAGTTAGAATCTTTTTCCTATCAGAATTTGTAAGCATTTTTTCTAGTTGTTGTGCTTTTAAAACCGATTCTTTAAATGAAGGACTTGATTTCGTTGCTTGATCAAAAGTAAACCAGGGCCAGTCACCATCTCTGACTCTACCACAATTAATGATGACTCGACTTATTTGTTTTTTTCTTTCATTATAAAGATTTAAAGCAAAACTGCTTCCGGCACTATTTCCAACAACTGAAATCCTTGAATTATCATTTGTTATTGAATCTAGCAATTTAAGAGCTCTATTAAGTTTTGGTTGAAAACCATTTTCCTCTGTCTTCCATTTTGCATCAAAAACATGAGGAATAATCCTAAATTTCCTCCAACTGTTTGAAGCCCATTTATGTTTTGACACTCCATTTCCAAGTCCGGGAATAATAATTACATGATTAGATGAAATCATTTTAATTATTATATCTCAATTTTAATATAGTTTCCGCTACTCTAAAAAATAACTTTTAAAAAACAATGTTATGGTCTATCGTCTAAATAATCTTTCTCCAACTCTCTAAAATACCACTTTTGTAGGTTATAAGCGGTGGACTTTTAATTAAAGACAGTCTTTAATAAGACTGTCTTTATTATGCCAAATAAAAACGCTCTAAAAACATACGTCGAGAACGGATTTTATCACATCTATAATCGTGGCGTGGAAAAAAGAAATATATTTTTAGACGAACAAGATAATAAAGTTTTTATTTCTTACCTAAAACTTTACCTGACAAGTAAAAATGACTCGATGAATTTAATAAAAAAGCGAACTAATTTATCAGATGACCAAAAAAATGAAAAGATTTCAAAATTAATGGCTTTAAAAAATTATTTCAATAAAATTGAACTTCTTTGCTATGTATTGATGCCAAATCACTTTCACCTAGAAATACGGCAAAAAAATAAAAATGACATGGAGGATTTTATGCGAAGTTTAATTACAAAATATTCCAAATATTTTAATAAAAGATATGATAGAGTTGGGCCTTTATTTCAAGGTCGTTATAATGCAATTTTAATTTCAAATGAAAGATATTTGTTACATTTAGGTCGTTATATTCATCTTAATCCGCAAGAAATACTCACTTATAAACAAAATTTATCCTCATATACTTGGTCAAGTTATCCCGCTTATGTTAGTAATTTGAACATAAGTTGGTTGAATAAAAATTATTTTCTTTCTGATTTTAAAAAAAATAATGGTTATTCTTTTGATTCGTATCGAGGGTTTGTGGAAGGATATAGGGAAGAAACTTTTGAAGAAATAAAAGCATACAAAAAAATGTTTCTTGATTAAAAAGGGACACTCTTTACAAAGACAGTCTTAAATAAGACTGTCTTTGTCCGTCAAGACTTTATAATATTTTATGATTGAATAATTATTATTAATTTGGTTAAATTAAAAAGCTATGATCACTGACGCTGATATCAAAAAAATGAAGGCAGTTTTTGCAACGAAAGAGGATATAAAAACTCTTGAATTAAAATTTGCTTCTAAAGAAGAGTTAAAGTCTCTTGCGACGAAGAAAGAGCTGAAGTCTCTAGATTTAAAAATGGATCAAGGCTTTGTTCAAATTATTGAATTTATCGGAGAGATTAAAAGTGACATAATGAAAGAACTTAGTGATTTTCGTGAAGAAGTTAATGATTTTCGTAACGAAATGAGAGATATCAATCGAGGTACTCAATCAATATTAAATAATCACGAATCAAGAATCGCACATCTAGAGCTTCAATAGACTGTAAAATTAAATCTAAAATAACTATTTTAGCTTGGAGCTTTTATAGGAAAGTGGTCATGATCGACTCTTGATCTGTTTCTTTTAAGCTCTCGTGATATTGTTCCAACATCGCGCTTTATTTCTTTGGCAATATTTCGTAAAGATTTACCTTGCACGCGGAGTGAAAAAATGTTAACTCGTTCAGTTAGATTTAACTGTTTATACAGACCTTTAGTTGTGTTTTTCATCTGTTGATTTTATCAACAAACATTGCACTTCGTTTTAGAACCTATCTATCTGCATAGAAGCGTTAAATTTGAAGATAGAAATGACAGATTAAAAAGACGATACAACGGCACACCACGAAGTGCTGGGTGGAGCCGTATTCCCAATAATGGGCCATACTATAAGGAGATATAAAAAAATAATGTTTAAAATAAAAATAGACTTCTTTTTACTAACTCCGTGTTTAATAAAGGTTATAATATAAGTATGATAACTGGCTTAGTAAAAGGTTTGATAATTTTTGCAGTATTATTATTCGTAATTTCTAAATTTGGAAAGGATTTTTTTCCCCAAAACTTTAAAGAAGTATTAACAAAAAAATTTTTACCAGCAATAGAAAAAACTACCAAACCTACTCATCAACTGATAAGTCAGGGTTTAACTTTAGGATCTGCAGGTGAAGACGTCAAAATTCTGCAAGTGGCATTATCGTTTAATAAAAATATCTACCCCTCAGGTATAGTGAGCGGATTTTATGGGCAACTAACGACACAAGCAGTAAAAAACTTCCAGAAAAAATATCACTTAACTCAGACCGGTTCTATTGATATTTCAACAGCTAATAAATTTAATGAAATATTTGCCAATAAAGGCAAAGATTATTATCTTGACTTAGTGCCAACTCCAGCAATAGTACAATTAAATATTAATAATAACACTGTTATTCCTGATCTAACGGAGTGGGGACAGGCCAAACAGGTCTCTGAACATACTTGGACAATGAAGATAGGATTTGATTCCAGAATGGCAACTGCAAACGAGATATTTGAGGCGCTCAATAGTTACCGTCTAAAACACAGTCGAAATTCTCTCAACTGGGACGATAGATTGGCTAACTATGCTTTACAAAGAGCTAAATATTTTACTCAAATTGGTAATTTAGACGAACACGCCGGTTTTAGTGAATTTGTCAAAACTGAAGAAAATGTCAGAAGCTTAGGCTATTGGTGGCTAGGAGAAAATTCATCTTTTGGTTATCGACTTGAGGGGGTTCATCTGATCGAGTGGGTTTACGCCGGTGATAAACCTCATAATGATAACCAGCTAAGTCCCGACTGGACTCATGTTGGGATTGGCGTTGATGGATATCAAACAAATATAATCTTTGCCGCTCGTCAGATTTAACCATCTAAAAATTAACCATTGACGAAATATAACAAGGCTGCTAAAATGATAAACAATTATTTTGAAATTGATAGACAAGGAAATCTAAAAAAAAAGAGTCAAGATTTAAAAAAGAAACCGAAAGACAAAAGAAGTTTTTTTACTGATAGTGTTAATATTAATCTTGGTTACAACCTGGTCATTCCCATATTAATCGGCGTGATTATAGGCTTAACTATAGACAACAAATTTCACACTAAACCGGTTTTCACAGTTCTTTTTATTTTTTTAGGTACGGTACTCAGTTTTTACAATTTGTTTAAACTTACTAAATAAAATGCCCCATATTAGTATTAAGGCCGAAAAAATTTTTGAGTTTTTGGGACTTGGAATAACCAACTCAATGATTGCGTCGCTAATCGTTTTTTTAATCACGGTCTTTATCTCACTTTACTATAAAAATCAATCAACCCTAAAGAAAAAAGGCAATTTTTATTATCTGATTAAATTTTTTGTCAAGACTATTTACGATTTATTTTTTTCAGTCCTTGGTGAAAAAACTAACGTTTTTTTTCCATTACTTTTTACTTTTTTTTTCTACATACTTTTACAAAACTGGTTTGGCTTGCTACCAGGAGTCGGTAGCCTTTTAATTAAAGTCACTGAGGGACACGAGAAAGTATTTGTCCCACTTTTAAGAGCTAATACTGCTGATTTAAGCACTACCTTAGCCTTGGCAATTATTTCAGTTTTATCAATCCAATACTTTGCAATTAAATACTTGGGGATCAAAAAATATCTTCATAAATTTTTTAACTTTTCTGATCCAATTATGTTTTTTGTTGGCATTTTAGATATTATTTCTGAACTTTCAAAAATTTTGTCATTTGCCTTTCGTTTATTTGGTAATATTTTTGCCGGTGAGGTTATTTTAGTGATTATTGCTTTCCTTATACCTATACTCGCTTCATTTCCATTCATACTAATGGAAGTGTTTGTTGGTTTGGTTCAGGCTTTAGTTTTTTCAATGTTAACAGCGGTTTTCATTAGTAATTCTATTGCTGACCATCATTAAAAATTAGTAAACCGATTATAGAAAGGGGTGATAAAATATGACAACTGAAGGTATGAAACTTTTAGGGGTAGCTTTAGCTATTGGACTTGGCACCATTGGGCCAGGTATTGGCGTTGGTTTGATTGGTTCTAAAGCTCTCGAAGCCTTAGGACGCAATCCTGAAGCTGAATCGTCTATTAGAACAATGATGATTCTTGGTTTAGCATTTGCCGAAGCCATTGCTATCTATGCGCTAGTGATCGCGCTTATTTTAAAGTTCACATAAAAATTATATAATCATAACTGTTATAAAAATTATATTTTCTCATGGAAAATTTAGGAATTGACGGAAAACTATTATTAGCTCAGGGAGTTAATTTTGTACTGTTTTTTATTTTGGTTAAAAAATTTATCGTTAAGCCATTTACAACTTTTTTAAACCAAGAAAGAAACAGTGAAGAAGAAAAAAATAGACTCTTGGATAAATTAAAAAAAAGTGACGAAGCTGCTGTTGAAGCAGAGAGAAAAATTAAAGAAAAAATGAAAAAAGAATTCGACGCTTTGTTTGTTCAAGCAAAAAAAGATGCTCAAAATTTAAGAGCTGATCTAATTAAACAGGCTGAATTTGACGCCCAAGAGATCAGAGATAAAAACAAAAAATTACTCGATGAGGAAAAAAGCACTTTGTACCGAGAAATTAAAGATAAAATTATTAAAACTAGTCTGATGATTGTTGAAAAGGCTTTAAAAGAATCTCTTGATCAATCTTCACGAAAGCAAGTAACTAATTTTATTGTTAAAAACTATCAGGGTCGTGTTGAATTAAATTAAAATATTTATAGTGAGCGAAGCCGAACTATGAAAATTAATCCTAAGCTAAAAGATGATCTGAAAAGTTTTTTAATGGTGAAAATCCAAAAAGAGCGAGGCCGTGTCGCCGTCTTAAGCGCTGACAGCTTAAATACTGAACAGAAACAATCTTTGCAAAAAAAGTTTGCTTATTTAAACTGGAAGGAAGCAATATATAAAATTGATAGATCAATTATTGCCGGAATTATTTTAACAGTCGGATCAAGGACGGTCGACCTGTCCCTGAGTGGCTCATTATCAAAATTATCAAATACACTCTATGAAATTGATTGATGAATACATAAAAACTCTAGAAAAAGAGTTACAAAATAAACCGAGAATTGCCACTGAAGAAACTGGAATAGTTTCCCAAGTCAAGGATGGCGTGGTTATCTTA
>CAYIVY010000013.1:621-14623 GCA_964366945.1 uncultured Gammaproteobacteria bacterium | reverse complement strand
CAAAATCTACTTTTAAAAGGATCTGCTGGAGAGAACTGAATAGTTACGTAAAATTATGATCATACCTAATGTTAATAATAAAAACATAAAATCAAGGGTATGCAAAAAGACGGCTATTCTTTTTCATCCATGTAGGCATCTTTGATAAGCTTGCCCATCCAATCAAAACCGACCTCAAGATTTTTCGGTGAAGTGAATTTGATCAGTTCTTGGGAAACCAAACGAACCAGGTGATAAAATATTAGGTCGGCTTTTTTTTCTAATTTACTATAAAGTTTATGATCACGGTTTATAAAGATCATCCCACCCTCGATAAAACTTTCTCTCTCCTCGCTTCCTAAATGGGCAAAAGAAACTAAAAATTCCGATCCGCCAATTTTCACTTTTTTGACGATCCTGCGATCATCACGAAGTAGAGTACGCACTCGAGATCGTGCTTTTGGCCTAAGCTTACCGACTGCCTCCTTGAGGGCTTTTTTAAACCCGCTTAACTCTTCTTTTTCCAAATCTGCTGGTTGGGATATTTTTTTTGTCAAAGCGGTACTAATGATACTTTGTCCGATTTCGCCATTCAGTTTTTTTTTCTGGCTTGGCCGGCTAAATAAAGGCAGATCACCTGTCATAAAAATATCGCTGTTTTTTTTCAAAGCTTGTCTGATCATCACCAAAGCATCGGATAATACTCTCTCTGCTTTTTTATCTTGATAGCTAATGGCTGATTTTTCCAGTTGTTTGATGACACGGCGTAACTTTTTTTTCATAATTAAATAAAAGTCCTGATATTCTTTTGAGTCGGTCAAAAAATTACCTCGGTCAGTCGTGATTGGCAAAAAATCCGCCCTAACTTCGCCTGTCAGACGATGAGTAGAAACTTTATGGGAAGATTCTATCTCAAATGTCTCTCTTTTTATCAACACTTCCTTTACTCTTATTCCCACTCCTACTTGATCTTTACCCAACATTAAAGATGAAATAACTATCTCTCCTTTAATTAATCCATATGGGGTCGACTCATATATTTTGAACCGTTCGCCAGGAATATAGGTCGGTTGCAGTTTTTTTTCATTGAGGAAAATGGAGAAATTTTTATCGGTCAAAGGAAAAAGATTAATCAAGTATCTTTCTAAATCAAAAAGGGAAATTGGTTTTTTTAGTTGAAAAAGGGTGACCCTAGTACCGGTTTTTTCACCCTTAGTTTGATGTTCAATGATGGGCATATTCCAATCACCCCGTTTTTCAAAGTCGTCCCGATCAAAGATAACCGTTGCTCCATAATCTTTCGAAAAAGTATAGAGCTCAAACCGATCACACAATGATAATACCGCAAATTTACCAATCCCAAACTCGCCAATCCTGGTCCTTTTGAAAATCGAGCTGACTGGATTTTCTTTTTTAAAAGATGAACCAATCGTAAAATATTGTTCTATTCCCGCTCTATTCATACCACTACCATTATCTTCAACCGTTAAATTTTCGCTATCTACACTTATATTAATTTTTGTAGCGTCGGCATCATAAGCATTGGCAACCAGTTCACGAATCAAGTCTAAACTTTGAGAATATAATCTTTGTCCAATTGAAGAAAGATGAGATTTGTCAAATTGGATCGTGATAAAAGGCGAGTTCATAAAGTTAGATTATACTAACATGATAATCCTTAATCAAATCAATCAACTGATGTTTTTTAACTCCGCAGTGGCTTGTTTCGGATTAACGGAATTGACCATAATCCCGGTTGCTAGTTCAAACCCAGCCCGCTCGGAAAATCTGGGAATAATTCGTAGATACCAAGAATCGTAGGGGTAGATATAAAAATTGTAAGCAAATGGTTTTTTTGAATAATGAGGAGACAAATGATGAGCTTTTCTCAATCTAATCAGCATTGACTGCAGAATTGAAGTCAGATCTTTTATCTGTTGATCAGAAATATTACCAAAACCAGCCTCATCCAACCTACGAGGTTGTATGGCTGACTCATAAGTCCACTCTGAAAAATCAGGACAGTAAGAAACAAAGTTATCATTTTGTTCAACTATATTAACCACTTGTTGGGAAACCAAAGTCTTGACCGGAATGTCATCTGGAATAACTGTTATCTGTGAATGTGGATGAGCTAACGAAGCCCCACTGGCAATACTTTGGTTACAAAAAATAAACACTTTCCCTTTAGATTTTAAAAAATTGAACCTATTGACGTATGTTTTTAAAATTTCTTCTACTTCCCCATGAGTTAGATCTTCTATATTTTTATTGTGATCAGGTGAATGGATGACAACTTCATGAAGATCGGTAATCGGAAATAAATTAGGGATCACCCTAACTTTCCAACCTAGTTTATTGGACTCTCCCTCACCGACCCTGTAGACTTCGGGCGGTGTGTCATCTTCACTACCCGGACAAAAAGGGCAACGCTCTACCTTAATATTCATACCGGTTCGATCGACTCTTACCGGTGTATAGATAACCCAGTGAGATTTTGCAAAATCGGAAATATAGTTAGCCATTATTAAAAATATAACATAAAATCTATTATAATAACTACTATGTTACTAATAGTCGGACTCGGAAATCCTGGAAAGAAATATGTGAATAATCGCCACAATGTTGGCCACTTGTTTGTCGATTATTTAATTAAACCCACTTCTTCCTTAAGGCTTCGAAGGTCAAGCGGGCTAAAAATAGTCAAAACCGACTGCTTCATGAATGTCTCGGGAATTTTTGTCAAAAAATTATCTATGATCTATCATCTATCATCTAACAATCTAATAATTATCCATGACGACCTTGATATCCCTCTAGGAAAATTTCATATCCAATTTGCCAGCGGTCCCCAACTTCACAACGGCCTTGAGTCAATCGAACAACAATTAAAGACCAAAGATTTTTGGCGGGTAAGAATTGGAGTTGACAATCGCCTCACCGATAAAAAAATTTCCGGCGAAACTTATACTTTGCAAGACTTTTTACCAGAAGAAAATCAGTTGTTGAAAACAGAAACTTTCCCCAAAATACTCTCCCAAATGAAATTAGATTTTAAAATGTTATAATGATCCAGAAATATGGATAAAAAACTTAGGATTCTTTACCTACAAACATTCCCACTTTATGGCTCAGGGTCGGGTACCTATGCCCGTTATCTTGCTCGAGAAGTTTCAAAGCACCACCATGTAGCCATGGTCGCCCCAGATCACAGACAAATACCCAACAGTAACGTCAAAATGTACTCTATAAAAATGCCTTTCAATGTTTCCTTTACCGGTCATCCTGAATGGAAAAATGGTCGACTTTACAAAGATATTTCCCATCGGGAAATCTTGACAATTTACAAAAGTTTCTTAAATCATACCGTTGATGCGGTTGAAGATTTTAAACCAAATATCATACATGTTCATCATGCCTTTCCTTTTTCCTGGGCAGCTCGCTTCATCAAATCAACTTATCAAATTCCTTATATTATTACCGTTCACGGTTCAGAGCTCCCAACCGCTCAAAAAGATAAAAGATATCTTGCCCTGACTATGGACGCGCTTCGCAGGGCTCGTCGTATTATCCCAAACTCTTTTTACACTAAAGAGTGGATGTTTAAAGTCTTTGGTGATGACTATCGTCGCCGGGTCAAGGTTATTCCTGGGGGTGTTGATATTAATAAATTTAGAAAAGTGGCCACGGACGATATTGATCAACAGTTTGGGATTAAGGGTGAAAAAGTGGTTGTTTTTGCTGGAAAATTAACTGTATATAAAGGAGTTAAATATTTGATCCGAGCGGCCAAAAAAATCAGAGGGAAAGTGCTAATCTTAGGTGATGGGCCTGAAAGAAAAAATTTACAAAAGATGGTTAAGGATGAAAGAATTACCAATGTTCAGTTTATCGGTCATCTAGGAGCTGATACTGATTTTTTAATTAAATTTTACAGTCGGGCCCAAGTATTTGTAGCCCCATCCGTTTGGGATGAACCATTAGGACTAGTTATACTTGAGTCAATGGCTTGCGAAACTCCTGTAGTTGTGACCCGTAAAGGCGGAATTCCATTGGCGGTCAAAGATGGTCAGAACGGCTTCTTTATTAAGCCACGCAACTCTCAAGATATGGCCATAAAAATTAATGCTCTTTTTGACAATGAACCGTTACGTTTAAAAATGGCTAAGCGGGCCCGCGAAATAGCTGTGGCCAGATTTTCTTGGGAAGTAATCGCCCATCGTTTTGAAAATATCTACGAAAAATTCGCCTACTTTAATCACACAAAATAAAACTGTAACCTGGTATTATTGTTTCTATGAATATATTGATTGCCTCTCTCTTAAAAAGAGCCGTTAATGAAAAAACTCTTTCTTCTCGACCAAGGATCATTTACGAACTAGTCAGTGGCCTAGTTAAAAAAGGTCATCAAATTACACTAATCGGAACGGCTGATAGTCAGATTGCCGGCGTTACCACTATTCCAATTATTGATAGATCATTTGTTGATCTACCAGCTTTTGAAAATCCTTTTTACGCTGAAACTTCTTTTCTAGTAAGACTTGCTAAAAAAATTCAAGAGATCGGTAACGATTTTGACATTATTCACAACCATACTTATCCGGAATTTCTTAACCTACTGGTCGCAGATAATATCAAAACTCCTCTTGTTACCACAATCCATGCCCAAGCTACAGCAGAACTGGACGATGTCTTAAGCCTATTTAATCAAACTTATTTTATTTCTATTTCTCAAGCTCATAAAAAACTTTTTAGTAAAACAAGAATTTTTAAGGTTGTTTATAACGGTATTGATACTAATATTTATTCATATCAGGAAAAAAAAGAAGATTATTTATTGTGGTTAGGACGACTCTCAAAAGCAAAAAACCCTGACGGAAGTTTTATGGATCCAAAAGGAGTAAGATGGGCAATAAAGTTGGCCGAGGAAACAGATTCGCGTCTTCTAATGTCTGGAAATATTGAAGATATGAGATTTTATGAAACTGACGTTAAGCCCCATCTGACAGATAAAATTAAGTGGGTTGGCCCCCTATCTGCCGAACTAGTTTTAACAAAACCGGAAATCGCCAGACTGATGCAAAAGGCCAAGGCTTTTTTAATGACGGTAAACTGGTATGAGCCATTTGGACTGGTGATTGCCGAATCAATGAGCTGTGGAACACCGGTAATCGGTTTTAATCGGGGAGCCGTCTCGGAAATAATCGTCGACGGAAAAACTGGTTTCGTTGTCTCTTTTGAAAAAGGTATTGAAGGATTAAAAGAAGCTTTAGGAAAAATTGATCAAATTAAAACCCAAGACTGTCGAGACCATGTTGTCAAAAACTTTTCCACTCAAACGATGGTTGATAATTATGAAAAAACTTATTTAGAAGTTCTTAAACAAAGTAAACAAAGACAGTCTTAAATAAGACTGTCTTTATAAAGAGTGTCCTTATGAAAAAAATCGCATTAATCCATTTTTCTTACCCGCCAAACATCGGAGGGGTTGAGGTTTTTATTAAAGAACAGGCAGAAATTTTGTCGGGACTTGATTATGAAATTACGATTTTAACCGGATCCGGTAAAGCTACTCCAAATATTAAACTGGTCAAAATTCCTGAACTTCAATCAATCTATAATACTAACAAAAATCTTTATGAAGAAATAATGACTCAAGGAACTCGAAGTAATGGCTTTATGAAGTTGGCAAAGATTATTGAAGAGAAAATTACCAAAGAATTAATGTCTCAGGATGTCATTATTGTTCATAATATGTTAAGCCTTACTCACAACATTCCCTTTATCTATGCTTTTAAGAACTACATACTTAGTCATCAAGAAAAAAAAGTCATTTCCTGGATTCATGATCATAAATATATTGGTTTTGATAAGGTAAGAATTAAGGACTTTTCCCTTCCTCCAGATGTCAATAGTCTTCTAACTGAAAAGATTAAAAATGTTGTCTATGTGGCTATATCAAATAGTCTCAAAAATCTAATATCGAAAGTTACCAACCTGACATCGGAAGAAATAACTGTCATTCCAAACGGAATTAATATTAAGAAATTTTTGGAAATTGATGATTCTATCTTTCAAATATTTGAAAAAAATAATCTAATGGAAAGGTTTCCAATTATTTTATCGCCTGTAAATATAATTGAGCGAAAAAACATCGAATTTTCTCTTGATATTCTTTTTTATTTGAAAAAAGTTTATCCAAATCTCGCCTATATTATTACCGGAAAGGTCTCTCATCATAATGAAGGCAAAAAATATCTAAAAATGTTGAATGAAAAAATTGATGACTATTCCCTCAAAAACAATGTTATTTTTTTAAATGAATTTGTTAAAAGAAGCCTTCATAAATCGGAAATTCATGATTTTTACACACTATGTGATATTATTTTCTATTTTTCTAAGAGTGAAAATTTTGGTCTTCCCCTACTTGAAGCGACCTTAACCAAGACCCCAATATTTCTATCCAATCTTTTGGTTTTTAAAGAAGTTGGCGGCGATAATTTTACCTATATTGACTGTAAAAATGCCAAACATGAAGAGGTGGCTAAAAATATTGTCGATTTTCTTGAAAATAACAAGCTTATTTTAATGAATAGGGTTGTTAAAGATAACTATAACCTTGTAAATATAATAAAAAAACAACTATTGCCGTTATTTTAATTTTGTTATATTTTTCCTCATGAAAATTCTATTTACAGTTTGGGAACTGGCACCGTTCTTTCAAGTTGGAGGACTTGGTGACGTTGCAAAATCTCTTCCTAAAAAACTGCACGAGCAAGGGGTAGATGTCAGAGTGATTTTACCTTTTTATAAAGCCTTAAAACTTCACGGACAGAAGAAAAAAGAAGTTCAAAAATTTAATGTTATTTATGATGGAAAAAATGAAAAAGTAATTATCTATCAGATTCATTTTCTCGATGAAAACATACCAGTATATTTAATCAAAAATAAAAAATGGCTTGATGTTCCTTCTATGGATACTTTTGCTTTTTACAATCTTTGTGTTTACGAAATATTAAAGAATAATCACCTCGACTGGATTCCCGAGGTTGTACATTGTCAGGACCATCACACGGGATTGATCCCTCTTCTCATCAAACACAATAATTTAAAATTCAAAACATTACTGACCATTCACAATCTTAACCATCAAGGAAAATCATCTCTTGATGTTATCAAAAGAATGGGTTTGGACCATAGCAGTTGCCGCGTCATACAATGGGAAGCGAGAAAAAAACAAATTAATTTTCTACTTGAAGGAATTATCCATGCTGATTTAGTCAATGCTGTCTCCCCTACCTACGCCAAAGAAATTTTCACGGAAGAATATGGGAGCGGCCTTGATGAAATAATTAGAAATGAAGGTCAAAAAATATCTGGCATTTTAAACGGAATTGATTATGATTCCAGTTCTCCCTTAAAAGATAAAAATATTAATTTTCATTATGGTATTGAAAAAACTAATTTTAGCTATCCTTATAAGATTTATTCACCGATTGAAGGAAAAAGACAGAATAAAAGATTTCTTCAGGAAAAACTGCAGTTTACTGTATCGGACAAGATTCCTCTTATAAGCTTTATAGGCCGGTTCGAATCAAAACAAAAGGGCCTTGATATCATGCATAAAATGATCAGAAGGGTCAACCTAGAAAAGTTTCAATTTGTAATCTTAGGACAAGGAGAGGTCGAATGGGAGGATCAATTTCTGTGGCTCGCCAGTTTTTATAAAAAAAATGTTACCTACATTTCTATCTTTGACAGAAGAATTGCTTCACAAATTTATGCCGGAGCAGATTTTTTACTAGTCCCTTCAAAATTTGAACCCTGCGGATTAATTCAGATGATTGCGATGAGATACGGAACTTTACCAATTGCCAGGGCAACCGGAGGACTCAAAGACTCAATTATTGATGGAGTTGACGGATTTTTGTTTAAAAAATATTCCTCTTTTGATTTAGAGACTCAGATGAAAAAGGCCGTTGAAATCTGGAAAAATGATAAAAAGCGAATCAATAATATGATTATATGTGCAATGCAAAAAGATTTTTCTTGGGATAAAAGCGCTAAAGAGTATGTTAATCTTTACAAAAAACTAATAACTCTATAAATAAACTATGCAATCAGTCAGTGATATTTTAAAAAAATTCAACCCACTTGAAGATAAATATGTCTCTCGAGAATTTCAGACTTTTGCTATTCATCTATCAAAAAAACTTGGCGATGAAAGACGAAAAAGCCTTTACATGAAACTCGCCAAAACTGTCCCCAGAGCCATTCTTGAAGAAGCTCTAAGATTCGTCAGCGACTCCAATGCTAGAAACAAAGCGGCTCTTTTCATGTGGAAATTAAAGGAACTCAAAGCGTTTAGCAAAAAATCTATTGACAAATAATTCTTTGTTCTCCATAATGAAAACTGATATGAAAATCACCGTCTATACCATTACCGATTGTCAGTTCTCTAAACAAGAGAAAGAATACTTGAATGCCAACAAGCTCGTTTTTGAAGAAAAAAATCTGGAAGTCAATAAAGATTTTTTGACAGAAATGCTAGCAGTGTCCAATAATTTTGCCGGCACGCCTGTGACAAGGGTCGAGAAAGA
Source organism: uncultured Gammaproteobacteria bacterium (assembly GCA_964366945.1). GTDB lineage: Bacteria > Patescibacteriota > Microgenomatia > UBA1406 > GWC2-37-13 > GWC2-37-13. Next base: position 6,044 of record CAYIVY010000013.1, on the reverse strand, counting down.
CGATGGTTCAATCGCCGTTTTAAAAGGTTTTACCAAGGAAGAGTTTGACACCACTTTTGGATTCACACCAACTCCTGCAGATAGTAGTCAATCACCTGTTACGAGTCCTACAAGCTCAGGACAACTTAACGATACGCCAATTACAATTCCACCGGTGACCCAACCAATACCGCCAACGCCTATCGAACCCACTTCGGTTCCGCTCAGTGCAAATGACCAGGTTGTTCCTACTCCGACTGACTTGACTGAACCAGCCGTAACGGCCGATCCTCTCAAATCCGTCATGGATGATTTACAGTCTAAATCTCAACCAGCAACCCCTACTCCGTCAATACCAGACTTTCCTAAAACAACTACCTGATTTTTTTATATAATTAATGAGTGTTTCCAATAATCTTTTTATTAATAATTTTTCTTTTTTATAAAGAAGCATTGTCTTACTTTTTTATCAGTGATGATTTTTTAGTCTTCGCTAGTGTCAAAAATCTGTTTGATTTAATTAAAATTGACCCTTACAACAATCATTACACTCCTATTATAAAAACTATTTATTTTTTTCTTTCTGAGATTTTTTCTTTTAATCCATTCCCTTATCATCTTTATGCAATAGCAATTCATCTTTTAAACGTTTATTTAGTCTATTCTTTATCAAAAATATTTTTTAATCAGCGTTTGAAAAATATTCTGAGCGCCTTAATCTTTGCTTTTTTCTTCGCTAATTATGAAGTGGTTTTTTGGTTTGGTGGAAGTAACAATTCTCTACTCGTAACCTTTTACCTCTTAAGCCTTTTGTCTTTAATAAAATTTATTAAAACTAAAAAAAACCTCTTTTCATTATTATTTCAAGTTGGTTTTATTTGCGCCTTATTAACTCATGAATACGCCATCAGCCTGGTTCCGGTTGGAATAATTTATTGGTGGATATTTGCAAATAAAAAAAGCTGGCAAGATTTTATTAAATTATTTTCGGTCCCTGTATTTTTTGTTGTTTTAACCACTATCCTTAAAGTTTTTTTTGTAAAAATGCCTCTTATAGTCAGGACGCCTTCAATATTAAAATTCATTGCCTTTACCTTAAGATCTATTGTCTATCTATTTATCCCCAGTCCCTACATCGTTGACAAAATACCCAACTTTTTGATCCCAATAATTTTTTTGATAATTTTGGTTTTTATTTTTAAGCATACAAAAAACAGACGAACGTTGTTTTTATTAATCTGGGCAAGTGTGACTATATTTGTTTTCTCTGCAACAAGCGCTCCCCAAGCACGTTATTTTTATCTTTCATCTATTCCAATTATTATCTACATACTGTCAATTGTTAAGATTAAGAAAGCCATCGTAGTTTTTTATCTTTTGTTTATTTTTATTTCTGGAGTAGTCTTTTTGCACAGGCAAAAATATTATTGGCAGCTTAGTACTGTAATAACTAAAAACGTAATTAGAGACGTCAAAAAACATTCAAAACTACTTCAAAAAACCGACGTTTTATATTTTGTCAATCTGCCAGATAGCAGTAATGATTCCATATGGAAGGCCTATATTTTCCGAGCTGGCTTTAAGGAACTTATAAATAATTTTGTCAATATTTATCCAAAAAAAATTGTTTATTTAACCTCTTTTAAACCGACTAACCATACGATTGAAGCACCTTATATAAATCCGGAGCAACTATCGGAGTTAAAACAAAAAAATATTATTTTTATTTATAAGGAAGACCTAAAAAGCGTAGTGTTGATCTCAAATCTCCAATATTAAATCATCAGTCGCAACAATCATATTAAGAAAAATTTTTCTGGCTTTAATTTCTACTTATTTATAAGGAAATTCTTATTTCTCCTTTTGTATACTGACGAAGTAACATTGATATTAAAGTTTGATATGGTAAATTATTTTCGGCCGCCTTAGCTTTTAGTTTCTGGATATCACGTTCCTGTAGGCGTATATTGATATTTTTGGTTTTTTGAAGTGTGTTTTTGGCCGCTTCCCGGGCTCTTTTTATCTCTTCGTCCAAATTGTCTACTGACACATATTTTCCGTCATCATAGTCCTTCAAAATTTGTTTTTCTTCCTCATCAAGTTTGTAGTTTTTCATGTCTAAATTATAGACAATATTTATAACAAATAATATGGAATGTCAATATTAAAACTTTTTCAACTCTGATAGAGCTTCTTCATAAGAAACACACCATAGATAAAGCCATGAAGATAATCTTTTTGCTCTCAATTCTAAGTCTAAAGTTAGATTATGTTTTTTTAAATATTCTATTTGTTCTTTAAAAGCCAACAGCTCTTCGCTTAAGCGAAATTTTGGAGAAATAATATATAAAATACCCCATTGAACAATTCCTTTTCTTTTTTGTCTTTCAAGGTGAACTTTTTCGTGTAAAAGAACTGCTACTGATTTTCTATAACCACCTCGGAATTTTTTTTAGATATTCTTTGTAACTTTTTCCAAATCTCTTTTTTAAGATTGGCTCCTCATAATATTTAACATAATAATTTATACCAATTAACGACAGAAAAAAATATATTAATAGTAATAATTGTCCAAAAAATAAAAACTCTCCCAGAAAAATCATGAAATAACTAATATAGATAGGATTTCTGGAATATTTATAAAGATCCTTGACTACTAATTTTTTAGGAGGTTTTATAGGCACCGGAGTCCCCTGGCCAAAAATCAAAAACAGACGTGAACAATATATAAATAAGTTCTCTCCTATTATCATTAGAGTCATTCCTAATACTGTAAATAACTTGCTTGAATATACTGGTAACAAAAAATAGCCATTTAGTTGGATAAAAAAATAAGGTAACAAAATAAAAAAAACTATTCCAACAAGCAAACCAAATAATATTGAACTTATTTTCATATTTTTCATGCAGGTACTCGTTGAATACGTTTATGTAAACCAAACGTACTTGACGATTTCCGAACTGCTAATTGGTTAGAAACCGTACCTTATCTAGAATTAGTTTACCAGAAATATTTCTTCAGACGGGTTTTAGTTAACTATTATTTTCAATCTTGCTATTAATAATAGCAACAACACGCCCAACCCCCCGCAAGTGTAATCCTGAGTGATATCAAATCCAGACCGTCCTGGTAGAAAGGGATTAATGTTTTTTATTAAGTATAGGAATTTATTATTTTTTAAATCCTATGAAACAATCTTTTTGTTCAAGCTTTTTTCCCAATGGTCCTTCTTGATTATTTTTCCCCCCATTATTTAAGCAATTGTCTCTAATTGTCAATACTCGGGTAATTTCTGGTTTATAAGTGTCACCTCTTGGTATGATTTCTCCACAAACACCTGTTCCGCCTTTGTCACCAAATACTTTTATACATTCTTTATAAGAATGAGGCCATTTATCAAAGTGAAAATTATAATAGGAAATTGAACAACTACTTTCACCAGAAAAATCTCCAAGTGTTACCATCCCACCATTAGAAATACACTCATTGAAAATGACACTTTTATCAGAAATAAAGATAGTGCAAATTAGATCGTTTACTGATGAGGTTCCCGTAATCTTACATTCTTGATAATTGGAAGATAACTTTTTGATAGTTTGTTTATTCTTTTTAAAAAGGGCTACACCTATAAATAATATCAACAGACAAAGAAAAAAAATTAGCAATATACTTTTTTTATTTATTTTCATTCTATATTTCTATCATATAACAAATATAATTTCTGTGTGGACTTTTCTGACTATCTTATAAGCCAACTGTGTAGGGATTTATATTGTTTAAATATATGGACGCTCATTGACAATTATTTGACTCCGCTCATAAAAGATAATGGTTACTTCTTCCGAACTGCTAATTGGCCACAATTATGTAAATTAATTGTAGTTGATTATAAATCGTGTCTTATTTAAAATCAGTATATCAGAAAACTCAACTTTTTCCCCAAATTAGCTGAATATGTTAATAATTAATTATTCTTAATCTTATAACTAGACGTCTAAATCCACAAGAATTTACGTTATTTTACAGTTAATAGATGTGTTTTAAAACCTGTTGGTATAATAAAGCACTATGTTTAAGAATAAAAAAGAATTAGAAAATGTAATATTTAGGAACTTACCTAAATACTCTTTGATAAATAAATATTTTAATAAAACAGTTAAAAACTTACTCAAATCTAACAGGAGTCTATTTAGTCTATTAGAAATTCCATTGATCAGATATTCTGCTTTAGGTAAAAAAAATAATTTAAGAAATTTTGAAGAGTATATAGAGGGTATGGGCTTTACTAATATTGATATTCCTTTATCAAGATTAAAAAACGACTATGATGCATATTATTCAATCTTAGCAGAACTTAGAGTAGGTAAAATTCTAAAAGATGAAGGAAAACAAGATATTAAATTTTTATCACAAACTTCATCTAATCCAGACTTGGAATTTATAGAGAATAATGAATTAAAATATGTAGAGGTAAAAAATTTTATGAATCTAAATCCAGAATTTTCAATTCTACATGATAAATTAGAAACGAAAAGTCTTTTTGATGTCAATTTTCAAAGAGATTTTATTATTCAATGTGATTATGAAATGTGGAGTTTTAATAACATAGATGAATTGCACAAATCATTAAAAAAAGCTGTAGATCAACTAATAATAAAGCTGCAATCAATGTTAAAAAAAGGAGACTTGAATAATATTTTTGTTGATGTAGATAAGTTTCGTTTTAAGATAAAAACAAAATTAGGCAAAGTTGGTTTCTTATTTATGTTTAGTGGAAGTGTAATAGCATACGGCTCTCCAAAAGATTGTTTATTTGATCTGATTCCAGTATATTTGCGCTTCATTACTCAATTCAAAAAAGGCTATATTCAATTATTAAGAAAGCGGAATAATAATAGAGAGTTAGTCAAAAAAGATTATCTATATTTTTTTCTAAATATAGACAAATATTCAAGAGTAATAGGAGATGAAGTTAAAAATATTTTTATAAAACTATCGGAAACACTAGGTATGAGTGAATTAATAAATATCAAATTTCAATTATAGAGATATATATCGTATTAAATCTAAAATTCATTTTCTCAAAACATTCTCTAACATTTTCTTAATCCTTTTCCAACCAGCGGTAGTTTTAAAATATTTTTCACTATTGATTGCATCATTTTGGTTTTTAAAAGCAGAATAATAAATTAATTCATAAGGAATATTTGGCTTTGTAGATTTATTTTCACCGTTATTGTGAGATTTAATTCTTTCTTTTAGATTAGGAGTATAACCAAGATAAAGTTTTTTATTTTTATGACTTCTAAGAATATAAAAATAATACATAGGTACAATTATCTAACGTAATTGTACTAAACAGGCCGCGATTGGTTTACACAATTGCGGCAGGCCGCGATTGGTTTACACAATTGCGGCAGGCCGCGATTGGTTTACACAATTG
>CAYIVY010000013.1:0-521 GCA_964366945.1 uncultured Gammaproteobacteria bacterium | reverse complement strand
CGGCAGGCCACAAGTTCACGTTCACTTCTATTTTACGGCTTGCCACGTTCATGAGCAAGTCACAATTAAGCAAGTCACAATTAATTGTGTGGAAGTGAACTGAACGTAGCAAGCTACGATTCATTCTCGCGGTTTACTACGTTCACGAGTCACAATCATGTGAACTGATTGCGACGAGCAACGCGAGATGAACGTAGCAGGGATGCCAGGACTTGAACCTGGAAAGTTGGTTTTGGAGACCAAAGTGATACCATTTCACTACATCCCCTAATTTTTCTTATATTTTAACTTATTTTTGGTGTGCCCGGAGAGAATTGAACTCTCAGTCTCAGCCTTCGCAGGGCCGCGCTTTATCCGTTAAGCTACGGGCACTTTTACTACACCTGTTATTTTTTCCCCAAAAGCATATCCATATTGTATAATTTTTTCCTTCAAATACGTACTATGATATCTTACAAAACAAATTCCGCCAAAATTTCTTCTAAATGTTTTTTCTTTACTTCTTGATTTTCTGTATACTT
>CAYIVY010000012.1:0-14645 GCA_964366945.1 uncultured Gammaproteobacteria bacterium | reverse complement strand
ACTCTACAAAATCTACTTTTAAAAGGATCTGCTGGAGAGAACTGAATAGTTACGTTTTTTTTGCTGTTCATAATCCAACTATTTTAAATAGACAGGGAAATGATGTTGGGACAGAATACCGTTCAATTATTTTATATACAACCGAAGATCAGAAGCAAGAATCATCAGGTGCGATTGAAAAAATAAATAGTTCCGGAGAATTTGATAGTCCAGTTGTCACGGAAGTAGTTCCGTTAGGCAAATTTTATCCTGCCGAAGACTATCATCAAAACTATTTTGAAAAGAACATAGATCAACCATACTGTACTTATGTTATTCAACCAAAGTTAGAAAAACTACGAAGTAGATTTGCAGATCTAATTAAATAATCCTCGGATTACTAATACCATAATTTATGGTATAATGTAGACCATTAACTAACCACCTAAATTAGGGTGGGTTTTTTTATCTTATGGAAATTAGAAATATTGTTATTATTGCACACGTTGATCATGGTAAGACTACTTTGGTTGACGCCATTCTTAAACAAACCCATACATTTCGAGATAATCAAAAAGAAATGAGTAGAACCCTAATTATGGATTCTAATGATCTAGAACGGGAAAAAGGCATTACAATTTTAGCTAAAAATACAGCTGTTTTTTTTAAAGATACTAAGATTAATATTATAGATACTCCAGGTCATGCTGATTTTGGAGGTGAGGTGGAACGGGTAATCAATATGGCCTCAGGCGCTATTTTATTAGTTGATGCCGCTGAAGGACCTCTTCCCCAAACAAAATTTGTTTTAAAAAAAGCCATAGAAGCTAAGTTAAAAATAATTTTAATTATTAATAAAATTGACAAGAGAGATGCTCGTCCAAAAGAAATTCTAAATCAAGTAGAAAATTTATTTTTAGAATTAGCAGAACACGAAAGTAATCTTCACTTTACCACTCTTTATGCAGTTGGTCGTGATGGAAAAGCTTTTTATGAGTTACCGGAAAAATACTCTTCAGATCTTAATGGTGATTTAACCCCTTTGTTTGAGACAGTGATCAAGGAAGTAAAAAATAGTGCCATAAACGAAGATAAACCTTTTCAGATGTTAATTTCAACTTTGGACTATGATAACTATGTTGGCAAGCTTTGTATTGGAGAGGTATCTCAGGGAGTGTTAAAAAAAGATCAACCAATTATTCTAGTTCAAGAAAACGAAATTATCGGTCAGTATAAAGCTCAAAAACTCTATACTTTTGAAGGATTGCAAAAAAAAGAAGTGGATGAAGTCAAAAGCGGTGACATCGTTGCTATTGCTGGAATTCCTCAATTAAATATCGGTCAGACTATCTGCGATCCCTCAAGCCCTGTAAGTCTTCCATCAATTAAGGTTGAAGATCCGACTATTAAGATTACCATCGGTCCAAATACCAGTCCATTTTCCGGAAGAGAGGGGAAGTACTGTACTTCGCGTCAGATTAAAGAACGATTGGAAAAAGAAAAACAAACCAATTTAGGATTAAAAATAGAACCTGATCCAGAAGGGGTAAACTATGTAGTTTATGGACGGGGAGAACTACATCTAGCAATATTAATTGAGACAATGAGACGGGAAGGGTTTGAGCTTCAGGTCTCCAAACCTCAGGTGATTTATAAAAAGATTGACGGAGTAATTAATGAACCGTTTGAAGAAGTAACTATTGATGTTGATAAAGACTATATGGGTTTGGTGACTGAGGAGTTTGGAAAAAGAAAAGGCGAGATGATTAATATGATTACGACTGGAAGCACAACCAGATTAATATATAAAATTTCAGACAACAATTTATTGGGTGTAAGAAGTTCATTACTCACAAAAACTCGGGGGACTGCTATTTTAAGCTCCTACTTCTTAGGCTATTTACCAAGAAGTCAAAAAATGGAATCATCTAGGAATGGTGCTTTAATATCAGTAAAACCAGGAGAGGCTGTTACGTACGGATTAATCAAAAGTCAAAACAGAGGAATTCTTTTTATTGGAGTCGGCACTCAGGTCTATGAGGGTATGGTGGTTGGTCTTTCCAGTCGAGAGATGGATATTGAAGTTAATGTTGTTAAAGAAAAACAATTAACAAATAATAGGTCGGCTGGTGAGGGGGTTTCAGTTGGACTGATTCCGGCCTCTCCAATGTCCCTTGAGCAAGCTCTTGATTTTATTAATGATGACGAAATGCTTGAAGTGACCCCGCTTAATATTAGAATTAGAAAAACGCACCTCTCGCAATCTAAAAGAAGAGTTGAAGGTCGACGCCAGGAAAGTCTTGCCTCATAAAATATTGATTGATTTGTTCTGATATAGCTTTGTAAAAGAGAATTAGCTATTACAAAAATGTGCTACACTGTTAATGTGAAATTAATAATAAAAATATTGTTTTTTATTTTGATTATCTTCTTGATTAGGTCTGTAATGTATCTTAAAGAAAGACAAATAATCGTTCAAAATCAATTAAATATTTATAAAAACCAAATTAGTAGTCTTGAAAAAGAAAAAAATAAAGGTTTAATTTACAAAGATCCGGAAGGGAAGTTTTATATTAATATTCCTTATGGTTATGATGTTAAAAAAGATGGAAAACATGGAGCCTTTATATTATTAAAAGGATCAGACGTTATATTTGGACAAAATATATTTTTTTCATATTTAAACTATACTGATTATTTTAAAGAAACAGGTGATAAAGATAGATTAAGAAATAAAAATGAATCATTTGTCGACTATATGAAAAGACAGGCAACAATCCATCACTCATGGATGCCAATCAAACCAACCTTTTCAGATGTATCTTATGGTAATTATCAAGCAGTTTTAGAAATATGTGTACATAGGGCTGTTTTATCAAGGGGAATTTTCTGTAATGGTAATGGTGATGATAGTTATTTTTGGAAAATTCTGACAGTAGCCGACGGCGAAAAAGGAGAATTTAGATTTCATATACAAGCTAAAAGAGGAACAAAATATGAAAATATAGACCTAACTCAGTGGATTGATAGAGTTCATTTTGCAAATAACTAAATAATAAAAAATTATTGTCAGGAAAGTCTTGCCTCATAAAAAAACACTACCTGCGTAATAAATTTGAATTTAGAACTAACAGATAGTGTTTCGTTTTACTTATTAATAACTTCTTCTATCGTCTCTATATCCACCACCTCCACCGCTTCTAAAACCACCGCCTCCGCCTGGTCGCCTTTCCTCTCGTGGTCGAGCAACATTGACGACGATTTTTCTACCTTCGAATTCTTTTTCTTGCATCTGTTGAATAGCAGCAGCGGCTGCTTCTTCAGTTGCAAAAGTGACGAAACCAAAACCCTTTGATCGTCCTGACATTCGGTCAGTTATGATAACGGCTTCAGTAACCTCACCAAATTGCGTAAACATTTCTTTTAACGAATCGTTAGTTATTGTCCAAGGTAAATTACCTACGTAAAGTTTTTTATTGTCCATTTATATTTTCACCTCCTTTTGATTATTTGAATGTTATCAAGAAGCTTACGAACTGAATTGTTTTCAAACAGCAGTTTTTCTATCATCCTGAATTAACTTTTATAATTATATCATAAATAACCCCTTTTGCCATGTCAAATGGATTTTATTTATGAAAATTATTTTCCCAGATCTTTTTGAAATGAGGTAGGGTAAGAGTTGATAAAAGAAATCCGACGGATGGAACTATAGCGTTTAGCCAATGTTTATCAATATTAATTGCCTGTAAATAAAAACCAATAGATAGGTAAGTAAATATCATCAATAACAGTTTTCTAGTCCAACTAGTTTCCCAAGCCTTATCAGTTTCAACTTTTTTATTTCTGCTTTTAATTAACAAAATTTCTTTTTCTAAGTCATCAATAGAAGTCATATTGTAAAATTATACAAAAATTATTATCTTATCAACGGCTAATTGATTAAAAATAACTAATGAAAGGTTTTGATGATAGAATTATTTAATGATTAACTCTTTATCGTGTATTATCCCATTTTATAATGAAACTGATTCTTTACTTAAAATTCTTACTGAACTATCAAAAGTAAAAAACATTACTCAATTTATATGTGTGGATGATGGTTCAACAAATAATCTTTCTGAAAAAATCCAAAATAAATTTCCAAAGATATTATTAATTCCATTAAGTATAAATAATGGTAAATCATTTGCAGTAAGAAAAGGATTAGAAAAAACTATTGAAGAAAATATTATTTTATTTGATGCCGATTTAATAGATGTCAAAAAACTCGAAGTTGAGAAAGCTATAAAAATTTATTTTAATGGTTATTATGACCTATTAATTATGAAAAATATTGGTGATAATAAATTTATTGATGGTATTTTAAGAAAAGATATTTTTCAATCCGGAAAAAGAATTCTTAGTAAGTCAGATTTGAATAATGTTCTTAAAAACGAAATAAAGGGATTTGAGTTGGAGGTCTTAATTAATAAATATATGATTAATGCACACAAGAAAGTTGGATGGGTAGAAAATTCTTCATATAACCCTCATAAAATTAAAAAAGAAGCATTATTTAGAGGGTTTTTAAAGGACTTTAATATGACAGTTCAAATAATTTGTCGTATAGGATTGATAGATTATGTAAAACAAATGATATTTTTTGCCAAAGTTAGAGCGGATTAACAATATGAGAAGCCTTCTTACTTCGGACGGGTATATTTATACCTTAACTTGCTTGTCTTTTTTCAAAAATAATAGATAAACAATCATGACATAGATTACCATTATTGCTAATCTGATCATGCTAAATTTTTGATCAAGGCCGGTAAAACTACTGATGAAGTGGCCTATTAATGTGTTTTTTGCCGGCAGAAATGTTAAAGGGAGGGAAAACATTTTTTCTATCTCAATATTAAATCCGTGTTCTAAAAGTTCGGTCAATCCATTTTGGACTAATGCAGCGCCAAGTAATATAATCATATATTCAGTAAATTTAAATACTTTACTGATTGAGAATTTTACGTAGGCAAAAAAAGTCAGGATACCAACTATTGATGCGGAAGCAAAACCCAACATTAGGCCAATAAAATTTTGAATAAAAACGGAAAATAGCGAAGTGCTGGCAGTAAACAAAGCAATCTCAAATCCTTCTCTAACAACAAGAAATATAATGGTAAAAAATAAAGAGAGATCAAAGGCGTTTTTTTGAAGTTTTTCATGGGCTTTTATTAAAGTTCCCGCCCGACTACGATTAATAACATTATGTAGAGAAAAGATAACATAGGCAATAAACAAGCCAGAAAAAATCATTAGATAACTTTCTAATAGTTCGGCATTTTTTTCAGTTAAGATGCCGTGAACTTGATTACCGAACAGATAAGTACCGGTTGCCAGTAAAAGCGAGAAGACAATTCCAATAATGGCTGCCAAACCAATCTCAAATTCTTTTTTCAGATTTAATTTTCTTGAGATACCTAGGAAGACTCCAACAATCAAGAAGGCTTCCAAAAATTCCCTAAAGGCAATCACGGCAGTTGTTAACATACTATTAACTAATACTTAACTAGTAATAGTAATGATTATAAAATTAGATCAATATTTTTGCAAGTCTAATTTTTATTTATTTTTTGAATTAAATTTTCCTTTTTTTCTTTTGTTAGTTTTTTAATTTCAAATTCTCTCTTTAAAACATCATTTATTGTTTTGTATTTTTCAAAATAAACTAATTTGACAGGCCTTCTACTTCGAGTATATTTTGACTGCGAATCATTACTATTATGTTCTTCAATTCGCCTATTAAGATCTTTTGTTTGTCCGCAGTATAGTGAATTATCAGAACAGCGAAGAATATAGAGATAATACATTAATATAAATTATACCAATGGTCATTTACAAAGAATGTGCTATCATAAAGTTATGAAACCAGTAAATATATCGTCTCTAATAAAAAAATATGGATCGGGTTATATAGCTAAAAGCAAAAAAACCGGTAGAGTGATTGCCCATGCCAAGAGATTAGACATTCTTTTTAAAAAAACTGGTAAAAAATCAGACATTACTATTTCTTGGTTACCAAAAGGCGGCGCTAAGTATGTCTTTAGAATTTCACAACTGTTCCTTCCCACCTTCTTCCAGTCTTGGGTTTAAATAAATCAAATCTTCATTTAAATAATACATCTGGAGTAGGGGAATCTTCATAAATATTTAACCAAATGTAAAAGCATAAATCTCAGCGTTATTATCTTCAAATTCAAGCCGCAGAGAATGTCGTCCGGAGGTTGGTAAATTAATAAGTTTATATAATCTATCAGCATCAACAGTCACCACACCTTCTTTATTATCTATACCAAAATATTGCAATTTTTCATCAATGTATATCTTCACTTTCGCACTTTTACCTTTGGTGCGCATCACTAAAAATACTTCTTTGGAGGCAAAGTTAAGATGTAATTTAGCACCTTTTTGAGGATTGGCATATTCACCCATAACTACCCAATTTCCATCATAGGCAACTTGGTTATTAGCAAGAATAGTTGGGGCGGTATAAGTTCCGAGACCATTTTGTTTGATTGGCTCAGGAGATGTAAAATTAGCTAACCGCTCAAATCCTAGATATATCTCCGGAGTTTCTGAGAATACTTGATATGTAGGATTATCGATTTGATAAGACACATCTGAGGCACCAGCTTCTTTTAATAGTTCTTGGATTACTTTTTCACTCTCATCATACGCCCCTTCACCAAAATGACTGTAGCGGATATAGCCTTCTTTATCGATAAAATACTTTGCCGGCCAATAACTGTTGTTATAAGCTCTCCAAGTTGCAAAGTCATTATCTTGAATTACCGGATATTTAATACCAAAATCACGAATAGCTTTACCCACATTGGATGCATTCTTTTCAAACTCAAACTCAGGTGAGTGTATTCCGATAATTACTAATCCTTTATCTTTATATTTTTCATACCAAGCCCGCAAATACGGCATTGTTCGTTGACAGTTGATGCATGTATATGTGAAGAAGTCGACAATAACTACTTTACCTTTTAGCTTTTCAAGTGTCAATTCCTTGCCGTCGGGTAAATTAAACCAAGCTCCTCCAGGAATTATTTTAGGGGCTTTTGTTCCTTTCGGTTGCACCAGATTAAATAGAGGTTTTCCCATATCCTCTTTTTTTATTTGTGACCCTTTCTTTTTTTGAAGTTGATCTCTGATTAATTGATTATCTTCAAGTTTTATCAGTCCAACCCCGTACTTAGGGAATTTTTCAAGAATAAAAGTTTGAAACTTTCTGTCAATATTAAAAAATATTCCAATAGCGGTTAAGATCATAAACACGCCAAATAATTTTTGAATTTTGCCCAAATTAGTAAGTAACCAAGGAATACGACGGAGTATATTTTGCCCCCCAATCATTATCAAAAACATTGGAATTGCTGTTCCCAGAGAATAGGCGAGAGTGATTAGGAATGCGTCAAGAGTAACAGTACCGGTAATAGCCAAAGAAATAACCGAAGCCAGTATTAGCCCAACACAAGGGGTCCAGAGAAGACCCACTGAAAAACCGATTAATAACCCGCCAGAAAAACCCTGCTTACTATTTTTATTTTGTCCTCTTGGCATATATCCTGCCAATTTAGAAAATAGTCTTTCCATAAGAACTTGAAATTGGGGGATAAGGAGCGATACTCCGAAACCAGCAATAACCAGTACTGCAATAAATCTTAGACTTTCAGCAGGTATCCCACTCAATCTCACAATAGTTGAGAGAAAAAGAGTAAAGAAAGTAAAACTCAAGATAAAACCAATTACTACGCCCATTGGGAGTGATTTACTAGTATTTTTACCACCAATGCTTGAAGTAAGGATGATTGGTAGAATTGGTAAAATACACGGTGAAAGTACCGTAATAATTCCAGCTAAAAATGCAAAAGAAACAAGTAAAATCATGTTTTGTTAATCAATTCTAAATAATAGTTTAACAGTATTTCACCATTCCGTGTAGCTGGAAGATTCGTTTTCTATCTGTAACTCTCGTTTTTGTTACGTTTCTTCTTGGTTGGCAGTTTACAAAAAATGTCCAATATTTTTTGAGCACGATTTTGATAAGCTTCACCAAGCAGTTTTAAAATTTGTTTGTGAGGTTATAAATAGGAACAACATTTGACAGTACAAGATAACCAATAATCAATCCTAATAAGACAAACATTATCATTCCGTATTTATATTCAAGAATTTCTCTAGTCCTTATCATTTCTCCATCTTTATATTTAGCAAGTACCTTGTCTAATCTTTCGTAGTTTGGGGGTGTGGATAATAAATAAACAGATACTATAGAACATACGGTAATAATTATTAGAACAACGTAAGAAGACACCTGTGTTATTAATGGAAGCGGCTCATTAAAATCTTTATATAAACTTAAAAGTTTTGGAGAAACAAAAAACTTTATAATTGTAGCTACGGCAACAACAGCAAATAAAATAATTGCAATAAATTTTCGTTGATTTTTTAAGAAGTCTTTAGCGTCTTCTTTTTTTACGTACGGATAAAACAAATAAGAAAAAATAATCATAATCACCTTTTACCTCTTGATTTAATTAGGTTAAAAAAATTATATCACATTTTATCCTTGTCAACATAAAAAGCATCGACTTGGAAAGCAGAAAATATTTCTAACTTCGATCAACCGTTTTTGTTACGGTGCTCTTCTTTTGTCCTCCACAACTTACTTTTCGCTTTATCTCGCTTAGCGGGATGCGGCTCAAAGAGCGTTTGTTGGAGGACATAAGAATTTCTAATCCGAAAGATTCTTTCGGAAAGAAATTCTTATGCTGGGGAGCAAGGATTTGAACCTTGAGTCGCGCAGATCCAAAGTCTGGCGTGTTACCGTTACACCACTCCCCATATACTAATAAACCAATAATACTAATCCGACCAATACTACCAATAATCAAATAACCAAATAAATAAAAGAACAACTATATTTTATCAAAAAAAGTCTCAATTAGGTTTGCTATAATCAGATCTATATGAATGATACGATTATCTGTCCTAATTGTAAAAAATCTATTCCTCTGACTGAGGCTTTATCTCATCAAATCCAGGACAAATACGCCAAGTTTTATAAAATCCGACTTGAAGAAGAAAAAAATAAATTTGCCAAAACTCTGCAACCGGAACTGGAAAAACAACTGAAAGAAAAGATGGAATTTGAAATAAGGAATAAAAATAATGAATTGGAAGAACTAAGAAAACAAAATAAAAATATGCAGGAACAGATGTTGGAGTTAAATAAATTAATTCGTCAAATAAAGCAGGAAAGTGATAATCGAAGGATTGAAATGGAGAAAAAATTGACAAATTCTCAAGAAAAAATTCGTGAAGAGGAAAAAAGAAAATCAGACGAAGAATATAAACTAAAGATTTTAGAAAAAGATAAAAAACTTGACGATGCATTGAAGATGGTTGATGAATATAAGAGAAAACTTGAACAAGGTTCACAGCAATCACAAGGTGAGGTAATGGAGGATGAGTTAAAGAAGATTCTGAGTGAGGAATTCCCTTATGATGAGGTTGTCGATGTTCCAAAGGGAATCCGAGGGGCGGATTTAATTCAAATTGTAAAAAATAATGTAGGAAAAAAATGCGGGACGATTTTATGGGAAGCAAAGCGGACCAAAGTTTGGACGGAAGGATGGATTGCTAAATTAAAACAAGATCAAAGAGAGATAAAAGCGGAACTGGCAATTATTGTCACACAGGTATTACCACAAGAAATAAGTAGTTTTGGTATAAGTCAAGGGATTTGGATTGTAGATTATAAAACAGTTGTTGGAGCAGCAATATCTTTAAGAAATAATCTAATTGAACTTTTTAGTCTCCGTTCCGCCAATAAAGGAAAAGAAGAAAAAAAAGAAATTTTATGGAATTATTTGACCAGTGTCGAGTTTAAACAACGAGTAGAGGCAATTTATGAATCTTACAATAATTTACGGGATGAACTGCAAAAAGAAAAAGATTGGTTTCTCAAAAAATGGGCCCGTGAAGAA
Organism: uncultured Gammaproteobacteria bacterium; assembly: GCA_964366945.1. Taxonomy (GTDB): domain Bacteria; phylum Patescibacteriota; class Microgenomatia; order UBA1406; family GWC2-37-13; genus GWC2-37-13. Next base: position 4,629 of record CAYIVY010000012.1, on the reverse strand, counting down.
AAAAGTATTACCCGAGTAGCTGACAATCTTCTTGGGATGCACGGAGATCTGGAGGGGATTGTGGGAAAAACACTTCCCGAACTTGAGCAATTAAAAAAAATAGGAACAGGTTAAATAAGTATGGATGATTTTTTTTCTTTTATTTCTAAGATAGTTATTGTGATTCCAATTATTATTCTTGCATTTACGTTAATATTCAAATTCAATCAGCCCAAAGAAACAATTTTTCCCATAAAACAACCAATTACTAAGAAAATCAACTTTGATTTTATAGGACCTTATAAATGTTTTTATAAAGATAGCAGTATCGAAGCAAAAATTTATATTAAAAATAGAAATGTCTTAGCCGAAGTTGATAGGGATGGTGTCATAAAAAAATATTTTTTATCCTCTTATGTATCAATTGCTGAGAGTTTGATTAAATCGAATTTTACCGGTATTGAAAACATGGCGAGTCAATATATGAAACGAAAAATAGATATTAAAAAAATTATAGATTCCTGCAAGAAAGAAAATTTTGATGAGAAGATATTTAATTTAAAATAATGCCCCGGCTACGACCTACTTTCCCTTTATCTTTCGAAGTTAGTATCATCGGCGCTGACTCGTTTCACTTCCTTGTTCGGGATGGAAAAGGGTGGTACCAAGTCGCTCAAGTAACCAGGGCGAAATATAGTATATAATATAAGAGGATGGAAAACAATAATAATAAAAAAAGCTCGGTTTTCTATTCTTACTGTCTCAACCCAGAGGTAAATTTTGATACGCAGGCGGAAGGCGAAAAGACATTTCTTTTATTGCGGAGTCATCCTTTTACGCAAATAGGTTGGATTTTAAACTCAATTTTTTTGTTTATTATAGTTTATATCATAAATTTTTTTATCCGGAATCTTTTTAATTTTGGCCAAATATTTATCCTTAACTATTTTTCCTATGCTTTTATTTTCGGTTATATCTGGTTCAACTTTTTAAGTTGGTATTTTAATGTTGGGATTGTGACAAATAAACGGGTGGTTGATATTGATCTTCACGCCGTAATATATAAGGAAATTTCTGACGCTCAACTGGGAAAAATTGAAGATATTACAGTCAAGAGTGGTGGTTATCTGCAATCGTTCTTTGATTATGGGTCAATTTTTATTCAAACGGCTGGTGCAACGGTCAATATTGAGTTTAATAATGTCCCTCATCCATCGGACGCGGTTCAAATAATTAATAAGTTAATCAGTAAGAAACATGGAACTTAATAATTTTTTTTCCATACTGAATGGTCTCGGTATAAATAATATCTTTTTTAAGATTGTGATGATATTTATTGCTATTTTTTATTTACTTTACGCTTTAGTGATTTCTAAACAAGTTAAAATTATGGATAAGACTCTCAAGGATAAACATAATGGTTTTATCATTCTTATCACCTCATTTCAATTGACGATTTCAATGATTTTGCTAATATTAACTATTTTTTTAATCTGAGATGTATAAACAGGATGTTGGCTTTTATTTAGGTCACGAAAAACCTGATGGTTTTTCCGGTTTTGTCAACGAAAATAATTTATTTTTATCTCTAGAAATTGAGATGGGAATATTACCTGATAAGGGTAGGGAGCTGATGGCTTTTATAAAAGAACAAATTAGTACAATCATAATTGAAAATCTGCAACAATTTGATTCTTTTATTTCAAAATTAATTAAAGATAAAAATCTTCCATCAGGTTTTTCGCTATCAAGCGGCTATTTAAAAGGTAGTATATTTTATCTTAAGACAATTGGCCAAGGAAGAATTTATATTCATAGAAAAAATCAATTAGCTCTACTAATCCAAAATGATGAAACTGCTTCGTGATATATTGAAGAAAATGATTTTTTTATTTTTACTTTTAATAAGTTTATGCAATTATTAGGAGGTGAATCAGTATTAAGCAAAAGAATTGACCATCGGCCTATTTCAGAAATTATTGATGAGATTACTCCAGACCTACAGGTAAAAGATGATCAAGGAACAGCTGCTTTATTTTTACAACTTAAAAAGATTGAAGAAGTTAGCACAGAAGAAAGTAACGTCTTGTCATTCCGAGCGAAGCCGAGAAATCTTTTTGAAAGATCCCTCGACTCGCTCCGCTTGCTCGGGATGACAGAAAGGGTTACAAAGAAAAAAACCCTAACATTTGTTGTTGTTTTCATTTTAGGGATTATTCTTTTTTGGAGTGTTGGATTAGGTTATAGAAGACGATCACAAGAAAATAATCAAAAAAAAATTAATTTGACTAAAGAGTTAATCAGTCAAAAATTAGATCAAGCAGAGCAAGTGGCATTTTTAAATATGACGAGTGCTCTTAGTTTGATTACGGCTAGTAAAGAAGAAGTCAAAAAATTAACCCCACTTCGCTCTTCGAACTACGCTGGACAACTTGAAGAATTGGATAATAAGATTCTTCAAGTTGAAAATAAAATTTTAAAAAAGGAAGAAAAAAAATACAGCGAATTTTTTGATTTGGCGGTTGATGATAAAAATGCGAAAGGTGACAAACTCTATCTCTACAATGACCGTCTTCTAGTTAGTGATCAAAATCAAGGTGTTTTGTATGATCTTTCATTGGAAAAAAAATCTTTGGATAAGGATCAATCAAGCGAAATCAAAAAATCTTCTCATATTGCTTTGTTTGAAGAAAAGAAATATTTTTATGTTTCCGGAGAGGGTGTTTACCAAGTAGTTAATGGCAAAGCAAAGAAAGTAATAGAAAATGACAAAGATTGGGGAAAAATTATTGATATGGTAGTCTTTAACGGCAACATTTATCTTTTGGACCAAGGAAAAGATGAGATCTGGAAATATCTTGCAGGGGTGGAGTTTGGGAATAAAAATTCATATTTCTCCAGCGGTCAAGCGATTGATCTTTCTGCCATTAATTCTTTGGCAATAGATGGTTCGATATATTTAGCTGGCGATTCAGTCATGTTTAAATATACCTCTGGTTTGAGAGATGAATTTAAGGTTAATCTTCCAAATGACAGGGTTAATATAAAAAAAATATTTACCAGTCGCGATCTGGAAAAAGTTTATGGTTGGGATAAAGACAGAGGCTCGGTCTACGTGATGGGAAAAAACGGCGATTATCAGGAAGAGATTAACTCAAAAATTTTATCTCTTGCCTCAGACATCGTTGTCTACAAAAACTTTATCTATGTTCTTCAGGGAAGCAAAATTTATAAGATAGAATAAGCCAAGCCATTCAATTAAAAAGGAATAATTATTGCAGAATAGGTAGTTTTATAGTAAATCCTCCATCTGGGTTTGGAATAATAATTCCTAGGATATCACCTGCTAAAAGATTAAATACTGTTAGAACAACAAAAACAAGAAGCATACCAATGAAGGCATTAGTAATTTTATGTTGGGCTTTAAGGATTTTTTCTTTATCACCACCTGATGAGATCCAATCAAAAGCACCCCAGAGAAGATAAATAATTAAAAAGAAACCGGCCACCATAATAAACATATTGATACCAAAGGCAATAAATTTGCCTAAACCTTCAGCTGGTTTATCTCCACCAACGTTCATGGCTTCAGGCGGAGTAATGCCGCCAAAAAGTTCTTTAATAGGATCAGATGCTTGGGCTAAAAATTTCATTTTGGAATAATGGGTGTCTTTAAGACAACTCCTAATATCTTTATTGCTAAATAACTAAAAACAATAATTATCAGACCAACAACAGCCGTAGTAATTGAACCGTAAGCTTTTTTCAAGGCGTCAGGATTATCACCGTTGCTCAAAATATCAAAGGCGGCCTTAAGTGTGATTACTAAAAAAACTATTCCGGCACCAGTTAGAGCTAAAGGTAAGGCTAAATTTACAATCTCACCAATACTACCGATCTTTGCCGCTGGAAAAGTGGTGGGATCAATAGTCAAAGCATAGACCATATGCTCAAGTGTAGTATAATAATTATTAATGTTCAATCCTACTTTTACCATTACCAATAAGATTTTAAATAATATTTCCAAAATTGAAGCCTCTGAAGAAGTTATTAAACATTCGCCTCTTTTACCTCTTTGGGAAAAGCAATTTAAAGAAGAAGCCTTGATAAGATCAGCCTATCATGGTACTCACATTGAAGGTAACAGTCTCCATAAAGACGATGCTAAAGATATTCTTATGGGTCGTGATGTCATTGGTCGACCGCGTGATATACAAGAGATTATTAACTATAGAAAAGTCATTGAATATATTGATGATGAAGCAAAAAAAAAGATTGATAAAATTACCGAACTTTTAATAAAAAAACTTCATCGGATTTTGACCGATAAAATTTTAGTCGGTGAAGAACTAGGTGAGTATAGGACCAAGCAGGTAATTATTAGAAATTCTGCTAACGGTGAGGTCACATTTCGACCGCCGCCACCAATTGAGGTCCCTTTTTTAATACGTGAATTTATTTACTGGTTGAATCGTGACGATCGCGATCGATTACATCCGGTTTTAAAAGCCGGTATTGCCCATCATGAATTGGTCCGGATTCATCCCTTCTTAGACGGCAATGGTAGAGTTTCTAGAGTATTAGCTACTCTGATATTATTTTTAGGCGGTTATGATATTCGGCGATTTTTTTCTCTTTAGGAGTTTTATG
>CAYIVY010000011.1:4254-15103 GCA_964366945.1 uncultured Gammaproteobacteria bacterium | reverse complement strand
CGGACTTAATCAGGCGACTTTTTCTTGGAATGCGGTACCAAACGTTACCAATTATATTCTTCGAATAAGTAAAGACCCAGCAGCTGATTGGTGGAATAGTTCGGCTGGTGATCAATGGATCTGTGTTGATAACATCAATCCAATAACTTCACGAGTAACTGCAATTGTTAGTGGTCAGTCATACGAGGGCTGGAGCGTTGAATCTAGTGACGCCGGCTGTGTTGCTCGATATGGGATGACTCCTTGGGCAGATCCATTTACTTGTCCTGCGCTCACTCCACCCCCTACACTTCCCCCCAATACTCCAACTCCAATTCCCCAGGGTCCTTGGATAAAACTTAAAGATAGTTCATTTCAATCAAAAAATAGTCTGGTCAATAATATTCCATTAGTACCAGTCGCATATGATAGCGACGACCCGACTGCCGATCCCTTCTTTATTCTCAACAGCGCCGGACTGGTTGTGGGAGATCCATTAATTACAATTGATCAAATCAATACCGATGCTAAATATAGCGATACCACAACGGCTAACTATTCCGCCACCTTTATTCCTACTTATTATCTCAATCCCGCATCCTTCCTCTCCTACGTCAAAGCCCGAAAAGAGCATACTCCAGTTAATAATTTGAATTTAATTACTACTGACGGCATTTATGTCCATCAGGGAAGTTTAACAATAGACAATAGTAACCCAATAAGTAATGCCACTGCTTCAAAATTTGTTTTAATTGTTGAGGGTGATGTTACTATCAATCAAGTCACATTTAATATTGATAATGCTGATAATGATTGTATAGGCACTTCTACTCCAAAAAAAATTGCTATTTTATCAACGGGCAAGATTTCTTTTGCCGATACCACCAAATGCGCTGCTGGTATCTTCGTTGCCGGTCACATTGATACCGGTGAGACTAATAATAAAGGCTTAAAAATCATCGGGAATCTTGTTGCTCAGACTTCTCTGATTAATGACCGGGAATGGACCGATGCAAGCAAGCCATCATTATTTATCAAATTTGATCCCGTTCAGTATATTAATCTGTTGCCGTATCTTTCAACCGTTAACTATAACTGGACTCAACTGCAGTAAAGTAATAAATACTGATAAATCAAAAAATTGTAATTGACAATCTCATGATTAAGTTATATATTAATCTATATGTTAAATACACAATATATTAAGAGCTTGACCGATCTCAGACTTGATCCAGCTAAAATTACTAGACTAGCTAGTGAGTCAGATAACCCCGTATATATCTTTAATCGGGGTAAGCCTGTTAGTGTACTACTTGATGTTAAACTTTATGAAGATATGGTAGAAAGGTTGGAGGATGCATTGGATGCAGTCGAGATGAAAACATTTGAAAAAAAAAGTAAGTCTAAAAAAGATTGGATCAGTCATGATGAATTAGTTAAAAAGATAGCTAAAAGCTAATGTCTTACAAAATTTATTATTCTGGCCTTGCAGAAAAATATCTTTTTCGACTTCCTAAATCAAAAACCGATTCCATTTTAAAACGAATCCAATATATAGCTTTAGACCCGTTTAAACAAGACAATAATATTGCAAAATTGGTCGGCACAGTTTCTAGTTTTCGTTTAAGGATAGGTGATGTCAGAGTCATTTATCAGTTAGATACTAAAAACAAAACTATGTACGTTGTCAAAATTGTATCACGAGGTTCTGTATATCTATAAAAAAAAATTTAAGATATTGACCTATTAATTAATTGTTGCAACCTTTTAAACTCCTGAGTTTCCCATTTAGTGCGGTTTGTTAGAAATAATTTTAATTTAGAATGTGTCATTCCCGCGGAGGCGGGAATCCAGACTAAATATTCCTTATAAAATGTCTTGATATAGATCTTTCCATTCTGGATTCTTTTCTTCGATTAATCTTAATTTCCAAATTCGTTCCCATTTTTTTATTTGTTTCTCCCTGACAATTGCTGATTCAGGATTGTTGTGTTGTTCAAAGTAAACCAGACGATGGATTTCATATTTTTTAGTAAATCCATCTACTTTTTTATTCTTATGTTGCCATACGCGCCTAACTAAATTATCAGTCATACCAACGTAGAGAGTACCATTTTTTTGAGAAGATAAAATATAGACACAATATGTTTTATCAAACATATAAGGTCATTATAGACTGGATTCCCGTCTTCACGGGAATGACAATACATCGTAGTGCGGTTTCACACTACTTGATAACAACAAAAAGCTTGTTATATCAACCTATTAATTAATTGCTGTAGTCTTTTAAAATCAACCTTCTTCTTAGCTTCGCGCAAAACCTGGCCAATCAAAAAGTTTATTGACTGCATTTTGCCCGCTTTAAGATCGGCAACAGCTTGTGGATAGGCCTTAATTACTTTATCTATAAATACTTTTAATTCTTCGTCAGTGACATCATCAACTTGAACTGACTTTTTATAGATATCAACAATTTCTGCAACGTTTTGATTTGATAGATCAACCTTTATTTTTTTGTGAATTACCATGTTGACAAACTTATCAGCCGTCAATTGGCCACCCTTAGGGTGTCCTGTCTGACTCTGGACACCCTGAGGGTGACTTAGTAATAAACCGGAAAAAATTTCTTCTAATTTTTTGGCCTCTGCGGCCGTCTCAAAAAGTAGTTCAGCTAACTGTCTATTAATCTTAAAATCTTTTTCCCATTTTACAAAAATTGATTCCAAGGATACAGGCAATGAAGATTTAATTTTATTTATCCATCCATCAGTAAATCTAATTGGTGGCAGATCAGGATCGGGAAAATATCGATAGTCGGCGACTGATTCTTTGGATCTTTGAATGTAGGTAATGTTTTTTTCAGCGTTATATCCACGAGTTTCCTGGTCAGGAATCTTACCCGTCTCCAATATTTCTTTTTGTCTTTCAATCTCATACTCAATCCCCCTCTCCAAAAACCGAAAGGAATTAATATTTTTTAACTCAACTTTGTATTTAGGTAATTGGCCACCCTTGGGGTGTCCAGAGTCAGATGGGACACCCCAAGGGTGGCTTAATAATGAAATATTAGCTTCCAACCTCATACCCCCCTTTTCCATATCACAGTCGGAAATATCTAAATATCTAATAATTTGACGAAGTTTTTTGGCGTATTCTTTGGCCTGAGCTGACGAGTAAATTTCCGGTTCGGTAACTACTTCAACCAGTGGGACGCTGGAGCGGTTAAAGTCGATCAAGCTAACACTATGACCGTCAACTTGTTGATGAATAAGTTTTCCGGTATCTTCTTCTAAATGAACGCGGGTTATCCCAACCGGTCCAAATGATGTCTCAACTTTTCCATTGTAACAAAACGGCAGATCGTACTGGGAAATCTGATAGCCTTTGGGAAGATCGGGATAAAAATAATGCTTGCGATCAAATTTGGAAAATAAATTAATTTTGCAGCCCAATGCCAACCCTAATTTTACCGTCCACTCAATTGCTTTTTTGTTGGCCACCGGCAAAGCACCTGGCAATCCTAAGCAAACCGGACAGGTATAGATATTGGGTTTAGGAGCGTGAAAAGGATCGTTTTTGCAACCACAGAACATCTTAGATAAGGTTTTTAATTCTAAATGAACTTCCATACCGATGATAACTTTATATTTATCCATGTTTATTTTTATCAATTAATGGTGGTAATTTTTTGTGCCAATCGGTCTCTTGTTGATAAAGATATCCGAACTGAAAAAGCTCTCCCTCTCCAAATTTTTTGCCAATAATCTGCAGTCCAACCGGCAGACCTTTTTCGGTAAAACCGGCCGGAATATCTAAAGCTGGAGCCCAGACCAGATTGACTGTCCCGGTATATAGATCTTCAAGTAAGTTAGCCAATGGATCACTGATCATCTCTCCAATCTTTGAAGGCAGGCCTGGAGTCACCGGACCCAATAATACGTCACAGATTTTTAATGCTTCTTCATACTCTTCAATCAAAAGTGTCCGCAACTTTTGGGCTTTTTTATAAAGTTTATCTGCATAACCTGAGGAAAGGGCATAGGTACCAAGCAGAATCCTCTTAGTTGATTCTTTAGAAAAAAGTTCCCGCTTATCTCCATACCTGAAACTATCATATCGAGCTAAATTAGAACTGGTCTCACTTAGGGCAATTAGATAGTAGATAGAAACGCCGTAAACAAAATGAGGTAAGGAAACTTCTTGCAACTTTGCCCCCAATTTTTCAAAAATTTTTGTGGCTACCAAAACAGTCTTTTTAATTTCCGGATCAAGCCCTTTTCCAAAAAATTCTTTTGGAAGACCGATGACTTTTCCTTTAATTGATTTTCCTAAATATTGATAATATTTTTCGACTTTTTCAAAGGAACTGGTTGAATCATTGACGTCGTGTCCAGCGATTATTTCCAAAATATAACTCAAGTCTTCAACAGATTTGGCCATCGGACCGACCGTATCTAGGGACGAGGCGTAGGCAATGGCACCGTATCGGGATACCCTGCCGTAGGTGACTTTTAGACCGGAGATATTACAGATACTTGATGGATTTCTGATCGAACCTCCCGTATCCTCGCCAATTGCAAAAGGCGCCATCCGGGCGGCGACGGCCACTGCAGAACCTCCTGATGACCCACCGGAAATTTTTTCTAGGTTCCAAGGATTATGTGGAATTTGATAATCAGTGTTTTCATTTGACGCTCCATGACCCCACGCATCTAAATTATTTTTTCCGATTAAAATAGCCCCTGCTTTTGATAATTTTTGAACAACAGTTGCCTCATAAGGCGAAAAATAACTATCTAAAATCTTTGAACCGGCCGTTGTCCGCAGATCTTTGGTCACGTATGCATCTTTGACGGCAAAAGGCAGGCCATGAACAATTGAAGAGTCGTCTTTTCTATTTTTATCTTTTTTTTCCGCTTCTTTTAAAGCTTCATTTTTGTCTCTGATCGTAATAAAACTATGTAATTTGTTATCTAATTTTTCAATTTTTAAATAAGACTCTTTGACTAAATCGACTGAACTAATTTCTTTTTTCTTAAGTAAATATGACAGTTCTTTAATTGATTTATTTATTAACATGTTAGTCTTCTTTAAAAATTGCCGGCACTAAAAAATAACCGTTATTTGTGTTTTTAGAATTTTTTAGAGCTTCATCTTGGGATAAAGATTCTTTGACAATGTCTTCTCTCAAGACGTTTTCTTCTTTGGCAATTCTTGAAGTCTCGGAAATATTGGTCACATCAATATTCTTAATTTCCTCCATATACCCCATCACCGAAGAAAATTCGTCTGCATATTTCTCCTCTTGTTCTTTGGTGAGATTTATTTTAGCGAGTTTGGAAAGGTCATCAATTAAGTCTTTTGATATTTTTGTCATAAGTTATTTTATCAAAATATAACAAAAAAAACGATTAAGTAGTGGTGCGATTCATCGCACCAAAATTATCATTAGTATTACCTCTTGACAAGAGTATTACTGATTGTTATTATTATTACTATGAATGGACTGACAACAATTACAACTAAAGGTCAGGTAACAATTCCCTTTGAAGTAAGACAGATGCTTAACATTGCCATCGGTGATAAAGTTTCTTTTACAACAATTGAGCCTGATACTAAAGAAATCATGATTAAAATCATTCCCTCTAATGTTGTTGATCAATTAGCTGGTTCTTTATCTTCAAAAGTTAAAAATTCTAATTTTAAGGAAGTCAGAAAAATTGCTGGAAAACTATTAGGAGAAAAATATAAAGTAAAATGAAAAGAACTATTTTAGTCGATACAAATATAATTATTCGCTTGCTTCTTGAAGATGATATAAGGCTTACTAATCAAGCAAAATTAATTTTTTTTAAAGCTCAAGAAGGTTTGTGTTTTATTTATCTTGATGAAGTTGTTGTTGCAGAGGTAGTTTGGACACTTTCCTCATTTTATAAACTGAAAAAAATTGATATTATTAACCAACTAGAAAAATTGATTTTCCAAGATTGGATTATTAATCCGAGGAAAAAATTTATACTCAAATCACTATTTTTATATAAAATAAAAAATCTTAGTTATATTGATTGCTGGATCTTCATTGTCAACCAAAGCCTTAGAACTTCCTTGGAGACTTTTGACAATGATTTAAAAAAATTAAAGTAACTTTCTATTGTTTTACATATTGATCTTATCAAAATCTTTGTCAAAACTTAGGACTTCTGCTTGCCTATTCTTTGCTTTATAAAAAATAATTCCATCAACAAAATCTATATTTTTATTTAAATATGTTAATAAGGCCATTTTTAAAATTTCTCTATCAGTAATCTCAAAGCTATTTATGACTAGTAGTGTTGAAATATATTTGAAAATAAGTTTACGTTCAAATTTATAGACTTTTCTCATTACGTACTCTATCTCCATTAGAACTTCCGTAAGAAAAACCAATCTTATCTTTTCTTGTTTTGCTTTCTCAAAATAATTATTGGCAATTTTCCATTGTGAAAAATTATCTTTTAAAATAAACCGTAGAAAGTAATTAGCATCTATATAATAAATCGGCATAATTATTTGGGAATTGCAATTCCCATTTTTTTTATTTTTTTTCTGTATTGTTCGGCTACGGCTTCAGCAACAGCATCTTCTTCGATCTTTATTATTTCATCGATCGATTTATTTTTTATGGCGCGATCACTAAGAGATCCTGATAATTCCATAATATCTGGCTCCGATTCTATAAAAACAGTGTTATTTTCAAGTTTAAGTATAATTTTCCTATTTTTATCAAGATTTAGTTTTCTTCTAATTTCAACGGGAATGGTTATCTGACCTTGAGATGTGACTGTAGCTGTAAATATCATATACATTAACTTTATCAGTTCGCATTACTTTTGTCAAGACACATTACTTTTTTTGATTCGTTTAGATATAATATAATTTGTGTCTGTGATAAAATTAACAGAAATAAACGGGGTGTAGCTTAGATGGCTAAAGCGTCAGGCTGGGGGTCTGAAGACCGTGGGTTCAAGTCCCGCCACCCCGACCAGTAAGATTTGCTCATTTGATTTTTGCTGGTCATTTATACTTCCATGATACCCAAAAAATTGTCTCTTTACAAACAAAATATTGTATTGTATCATTAAATACAAATGACTGAGATAATAGACCTGTCAAATATTAAATTACGTTCTTTTGACTGGGATAAAGGAAATATAAATAAAAATTGGAAAAAACATGAGATTACTAAAGAAGAAACTGAACAGATCTTTTTTAATGAACCATTAAAAGTTTTTGAAGACATAAAACATTCAAGGATTGAAAAAAGACTGGTTGCTTATGGAAAAACCGATGAAGGTAAGCCGTTAGCAGTTATTTTTACCTTAAGACAAGGTAAAATCCGAGCGATTTCCACAAGAAATCAGAGCAAAAAAGAAAGGAAAACTTATGAAAAAGCTTAAATTCATGCCTATATTTAAAAATGAGGACGAGGAAAGAATTTTTTGGGCAATTCATGATACTACTGACTATTTTGATGTTGACCGACTGGTCAAACTGGATCTTTCTTCTTTGAAAAAAACCACTAGACCGATCACCATCCGTCTACCGGTTGACTTAATAAATAGATTAAAAATTGTTGCCAATAAAAAAGACGTTCCTTATCAATCTTTACTAAAAATTTTGCTAAGTGAAAAATTAAAAGAGGGAACTTTTGGTTATAATCGATAGATCATCTAATCCTGCTATAATTTATTCATGAATTTTCTGCTGATTCCACTGCTTTTTATTATCTGGCGAATATTTGACTTTCTTGTAATTTTTTTCAGTCAAAAAGTCATTCCTTATCTGGGTTTTTTTCCATATCGAGATCAGTTACCAAGTTATTTACTGCCACGATGGATATCTGCTTTAGCAAACTTTGACGGTCTCCATTATATCTTAATTGCCAAAAACGGATATTCAGAGTTTGAGCAAGCATTTTTTCCCCTCTATCCACTGATTATTAGATTAGTAGCCCCATTATTTTCCAATAACCAACTTCTGACTGGACTGCTAATTTCCAACGTCTCATTTTTGTTTGGTTTAATTTTATTTTACAAATATTTAAAACTGATTTCATCCGATTCTATCCGATTTAATCCAATTCTATCTGTCTTATTTTTGCTTGCTTTCCCTACTTCCTTCTATTTTGGAGCTGTCTATACGGAGGGATTATTTTTTCTTTTACTCGTCTCAACTTTATATTTTCTTAAGAAAGAAAGTTATTTACTGGTTATCATATTTTCTTTTTTAGCTGCACTAACCAGATTTATTGGAGTGTTTTTGATCATTCCAATAATTCTTCACTTCTTTAATAAGAATAAAAAACCTAACATCTATCATCTAGCATCTATTATCTCTCCTTTAATTGGTTTAGTACTCTATTGTTTTTACCTTTGGCAAACCACGGGAGATCCTCTATTCTTTTTGACTTCTCAACCTATATTTGGAGCAAATCGCTCATCCCATTTGATTCTTTTGCCTCAAGTTTACTGGCGTTATTTAAAAATATTTTTTACAGCTAATCATGACTTTAGATATTTTATTTCCTTAATCGAATTTAGTTTTTTTAATTTTGTTTTTGTTGTTTTAGTTTTGGATTTGTTTAAATCCCTCCAAAGGCGGGAAAAAATTAAAAAATTTGACCTTCTTGGCCTTAATCTGTTCTCCCTTGCCAATCTTATCTTGCCTACATTAACAGGAACTTTCTCCTCCATCCCCCGTTATGTTGTATTTTCTTTGTCATTTTTTATCTACCTTTCTCGGATTAGTCCCTCTTATGCTGGTTTGTCTTACCTATCTGGACAAAAACAGCTTAGAGGGACTTATACTCGAGCAAATTTATTTGCGAGTGGTATAAAAGGTGTTTTTATAAAATATTTAATTTTGTCAATTTTTTTGATTTTACATATTTTATTGCTCGGATATTTTAGTCAGGGATATTTTATTAGCTAATTATGACCAAACTGCCGTTTTTCCAAAAGGGCGAGTCTAAAGGAATTCATTTCTTTTCAACCAATAATCAATTCGTTGATAGTTCATTTTTTATTTTTATTGCTATTATCTTTTTTTTATTAATAATTTTGTTTTTAAGACTTTTCCAATTAACAATCGTTAAAGGTAATTACTACCGAGCACTTTCAGAACAAAATCGGATTAGAGAGATTAATATCGAAGCTCCTCGCGGAGAAATAGTCGATCGCAAAGGATTGGCTATTGCCCAAAATTTAAAACCTAATATTAATCAAACAATTAATCCCGGATTATTAGATAACAATCAAAGAATAGTGTCTAAGCGAGTCTATCAAAGTCCAGAAGCGATTGCCCCCTTAATTGGATATCGACAAACTGCAGACCGTAACGATCTTAAAAACGATCAGTGTCAACATAAACTCCAGCTGGGTGACCGGATAGGAAAAAAAGGTATTGAAAAATTATTTGATTGTAAGCTTAGAGGTCGATCAGGAAAAAAATTAGTGGAAATTGACGCTCAAGGTCGTTACTTAAAAACTGTTGGTCTTATACCACCAGTTCCAGGAGATAAAATTCAATTGGCCCTTGACGTTGAATTGCAGAAAAAAAGTTATGAATTGGTAAGAAAAGTTAAGGCCGCTATAATTGTTACCATTCCTCAAACTGGGGAGATACTGGCCAGTATCTCCTCTCCGTCTTTCAACTCTCAAGACTTTGAAGATGGAATTAGTAACAACATCCAGAAATACTTAACCGATAAAAACAATCCTCTATTTAATCGTGTTGCTGAGGGTTCTTATCCGCCAGGGTCACTCTTCAAATTAGTCGTTGCTACAGCTGGTTTGGAAGAAAAAGCAATTAATGATAAAACCGAAATTGAAGACAAGGGTAGTATAAAAGCCGGAGCGGCCACTTTTGGCAATTGGTATTTTTTACAGTATGGAAAGACCGAAGGTATGGTTGATGTTATTAAAGCATTAAAAAGATCCAATGATATCTTTTTTTATAAAACTGGCGAAAAGACTGGCGTTGAAAAAATAAAAAAGTGGTCTGATATTTTTGGATTAGGCAAACCTACGATGATCGGACTTGAAGAAGCAGAAGGAATTATTCCATCAACATTTTGGAAAAAAGAAATATTAAAAGACAACTGGTATCTAGGAGACACTTACAATCTATCAATTGGCCAGGGATATGTGGGGACAACTCCTTTACAAATGGCTTTGATCACTGATGTATTTGCCAATAGAGGATATCTTTGTAAGCCGGAATTATTAAAACAAAATGTAAAGACGCAAAATTTTGCGTCTCTACCATCATGTAAAAAACTGCCTATTTCTGAAAAAACATTATCTTTAATCCGTGAGGGAATGAAACAGGCTTGCACAACGGGCGGAACAGGTTGGCCTTTATTTGATTTTGCCATCGGAAAAACAAAAATCCAGGTTGGCTGTAAAACCGGTACGGCAGAATCGCACGCAAAATCTGGAATTCCTCATGCTTGGATTACCGCCTTCGCTCCATTTGATAATCCAGAAATTTCTGTAACCGTATTGGTTGAAGAAGGAGGGCAGGGGTCAGATGTAGCTGGACCAATTGCTAAAGAGATACTTAAGGCGTATTTTGAGAGAAGTCAATAAATTAGAACTTCTCAAAATGAATATTTTCCCGCTGAATATCTTTCCCTAATAAAAATTGTTTTAATGACTCAACAATATTTCGTCCACCACAGAGATAGAAATCAAAGTTAGTTCGTAGGGTGTAGTTCGTAGGGTGTAGTTTTTCAAAACAAGAGTTGACGTGACCGAGTTCAAAATATTTCATATCGTCTTTCGGAATCATGTCTAGATTCTGTTCACGGGATAGACAAATTTTTAGATTA
>CAYIVY010000011.1:0-4154 GCA_964366945.1 uncultured Gammaproteobacteria bacterium | reverse complement strand
GTCTTTCGGAATCATGTCTAGATTCTGTTCACGGGATAGACAAATTTTTAGATTATATTGTTTTAATTCGTCAAGTAAATAAACATCGCTATAAGTTTTTAATCCCCAAAATAATTGGAAATTGATCCGCCAGCTGGCGGTTGAAAATTGGAAATTCGATTTAATTATTGATAAAATCGGGGCAATCCCCGTTCCTGTTACCAAAAATATTTTTTGACGATCATTCTCCTTCAATTCAAACAGCCCGGCCGGTCCTTGAAAGCTCACTTCATCTTGAACTTTCAGACCTGACAAATAACTCGAAGCCAGGCCACCAGGAATAATTTGAATAATAAACTCAATATGATTTTTCTCACTATTTGCTGAGGCAATTGAATATAATCTGGAAATCGGACCTTTATCAGTTGGAATTTTAATCATTAAATATTGACCGGCTCTAAATTTAATTTCCTTCGGTTCCAATAAATTAAACCGAAAGAAATAGGTATCCAAGTTAAGTTGGATTTTTTGGGAAAGGATGGTTTTGTAAGTTGACAACATTTGAGTTTATAACCTCGCTCTCTGATTGATCTCCGCCTCAACTAATTCTTTTGGTCTGCCATATTTTAGTCGGGAAAGTTGAATCACAGCTTGAGCTATCTTTTCATTGGAACCGGCCCTAAATTTTTGAATATCTTTTGTCATATCAACCGAGAAAGGTGGTACCGGTTCATTGTCAACAATCGTCTTCATATAAGCATGAAATCTTTCAATATTGATCAAGTCTGTTTCGCCAAAGACCGGTTGATACTCGCGCTGCATATATGAGGCATCGGTCACTCCAACTCTAAAAGAGATCAAGGTGCCAACATTACCAAAAACAGCATTTTTTACCTCATCATCCATCTGTCCAATAAATTGATTAGCAACCGTCAGATTAAGATGATATTTTCGGGCTTCAGATAAAATTGTAGCAAAGTCTGGAGTGGCAAAATTTT
This sequence comes from uncultured Gammaproteobacteria bacterium, assembly GCA_964366945.1. Classification (GTDB taxonomy): domain Bacteria; phylum Patescibacteriota; class Microgenomatia; order UBA1406; family GWC2-37-13; genus GWC2-37-13. The sequence continues at coordinate 3,177 of CAYIVY010000011.1, read as the reverse complement.
GAAACTCATCAACATAAAGAAAAAAATCACGCCGTTTTTCCTCAGGTATTTCCTGACGGGACATGGCCGCAATCAGAATTTTTGGGATTAAAACTAAACCCAAAAAGTTTGAATTTTCCTCTCCCAATTTTCCTTTTGAGAGATTAATGAGAAGTATTTTTCCTTCATCCATTACCCGTCTAAAATCAAAGGCCGAGTCGGACTGTCCAATAATGTTTCTCATCGTTTTGTTGGTGATGAAGCGACCAAATTTGGAGACAATATAGTCCAAAACTTCTGACTTGTGAAAGTCTGATGTCTGGGCAATCTGATCAGTCCAGTAGCGCCTGACAATCGGATCCTGAACTTTAGGAAGTAACTCTTGTACATATTTCGGATCGGTTAGTACTCTAACTATTTCAACAAAGGTTGACCCTTTTTCACTCATAACGGTTAACATGGCATTTCGTACAGCATGCTCAAAACGGGGACCAATGATACCGGTTCTTTGTGGGTCGTAAAGTTTATACATTAAATTAATAATTGAGGTAGTAATAAAATGTTTTTGATCTTCTGTCTTGGCTTCCAACAAATTAAGTCCCATTGGTCGCTCGACGTCCGATGGATCAAAGTAGATAACATCCTCGGCCCTATCAGCCGGAATATATTTTATAATATCGTCAATTAAATCACCGTGGGGGTCAATCACGCAGACACCATGACCGGCCTTAATATCCTGAATGGCCATATCGTGAAGCAGGACTGATTTTCCAACGCCGGTCTTTCCAATAATATAGACGTGGCGACGACGGTCTTCAATCCCAATTGTAATCGGCCTCTTCACACCTCGATAATAACCATTGCCCATGGCTGTTCCGCCGGTTTGAAAAACTTCGATTGGCACAGGTGCAGTCTTGGCTTTTAACCATTGAATATGAGGTGTCTCTACAGTCTTATTGGGAAAATGAAAAAGGGTGGCCAGTTCATCAGTTGATAAAATTGAAATTGATTTTGTAAATGGGAGATCAATCACAGGAAAAAATTTATAGATAAAGTTAATCATAAACCCGCCTTTAAAACGAACCTTTGCCCCACCAAAACTATTGAGGTCTGAACTAAATTGAGTAAAAGCATTTTTAATATTGCTTAGATGCGAATTAGCTATCTCTTTTGATCCAGCCGTAACGACGAAACGAATCGTTGTCTCAAATCCTGATTTGGAACATTTATCATCAATCTTTTCTAAAACTTTTGGGTCGGTCTTAAAGGTGGCTTTTTCCGGATTGGCTTCATTCTTTTTTGTACTGGAAACATAGCTTTTCCCTTCTTTTTTCCACTTTGATTGGGCCGGACGAATTAATATTTGGATAATCCCCGCCTCAGAGTCATCAAACTTTGAAAGTGCAGAGGTTATGGCCGAAAGAGAATCGGTCGGCAAATCTCGATAAAGGCGAACTGGCATATATGGGGCTTCTTTTTGGACCAAACTTGAAAAAACCACCTTTCCTTGTTCAGAAAAAATATTTGGTTCATCAACTTTTTTGATATCAGCGGTTGGATAGTACCCATAGATAGTTTTTTCAATCAAATCAATAATCCTGTTTGGAGCCGAGACATAAAATCTAATTTCAGCTTTTTTACCAATGATCTCAAAAGAAACCACATCATCAACTTCCAAAAATGAAAAAAAACCGGATTTTTTTAAAGAAGAAAATGAAGAAAACATCTGCTCGGCGGCATCAATTTTGATCTCATTTTCTTTAGCTAACTTTACCTCCAAGGTCACCATTTCTAACGAAATTTGTTCTCTTTTTTTTAAACGAAAATAAATTACGATTAAATAAATAAGAACTAAAGTTAAACCTGCGGCTAAAACTGCCGCTAAACTGGCTAAGCCAATCGTAATTGCTCGGTCAAGAAAGATTTGATAGTAGATTGGGTCCATAGAAAAAGTATATAATATATGCACTTATGAAACAGCAAGAAAAAATTGTTAAAAAATCAAAAATTTTAAAACTAAGCATTTTTATTATCCTGTTTTTTTTCTTAATCTTGAATTTAATATCTAGTCAGCAGATTTCTCCACTTTACTTTAAATTTATCAATAATGATAAACAGGCAATTGTTAACTTATTGGAAAAAATAAAAACTTTACCGGAGTTTCAAAAAATCTTAGAAATGAACATTAATATCTATGGAAAAACTATTGAAGAGGATGTTTTTCGTCAAAAAAACCAGGAAAAATTAATGATCAATAATCTTGAACAAAAATTATTTATTAACCCGAAATCAAGGGATGTTCTATATAGTCTTTATCAGCTATATTTGGCGAGTGGTGACAAAAATAAAGCCGAAGAATATTTAAGAAGAGCTAAAGCATTAGACCCTAGTGTTAAATAAAAAATGAAACTTAGTGATTTGTTAATTCCTTCTTCATAAATATTTTTTAACAATAAAATCCCACATAAGCGGAGTAATAATAAATCCTCCTGCAAGAAATCCTATACCTATCTGTAAAAACGGATTGTACCAAACAGCACAATCTTTCCCATCGCCAATACGAAACTTGATATTCTCACACCTCTTTATATGTTCAAATTTTTCCTGAGTACAACAATATGCCTTTTTACTACCATCTGTAAAATTCCAAACAAAAAAACCAATTACACCTCCGCAAAACATTGAAAATAAAGTCGTAAAAAGTAAAAAAATAATTTTTTTCATTTATTTATTATACGTTTGTATTATATTGGTAATATAACATATAATTAATATTATTACTAATTTTAATAAATAATTGTTCGGAATAGATATTCTTTATCCAAACTGGGATAAATTACCAGGAATCGCTCAGGCATATATAAGACCTTTAGTTGAAGATATTGATTATTACAAGAAGCCTACAGCAACTTCATTATGCGAGCTGATTCTTTCACCAAGCAAAATACCAGGATCTATTGTTGAATCGCATCGATCTCTTTCGCAATATGAGGTTATTCCAGAAACTGCCACAAACCCTAGGGTAAAAGCAGGTCACCAAATTCTTAATAGATTTTTTCAAGAAAAAACGCAATACATGCAAGATAATAGAATAGTTGTAGGAGTATACGGATCATTGAGGTATGACGATCCTCAAAGTTTGGATTACGACTTAATTTTTTTTAGATCAAATGAGGATCGTCAAATGAAGAATGGTAT
>CAYIVY010000010.1:0-15556 GCA_964366945.1 uncultured Gammaproteobacteria bacterium | reverse complement strand
TTTTGTTCTCGGAGACCACGATGGAATCCCAGGAAAAGAATTGAAAAGACTAAAACGAAAATAATGTTTGAAAATATAAATTCTAAATCTAAAATTTTTCCCACTCAGGCTTTTTTAGTTAAAAAAGCTTTATGGTTATTTGAAAAATTAAAATTATCACCACTTTATCAATGGGTCTATGACACGGCCGATAAAGATTCTTTTGTGTCTATTGAAAAATTAACAAAAACTCTCTCATGGCATCCTAAGTTTTCTAACTCCGACGCCCTAATAAAAGCATACAAATGGTATTTAAAAAACTATAAAGAAATTAAATCCCGAGGATCCGGCGTTACTCATACCGTTGGCTGGAAGCAGGGAGTACTGGGGGTAATTAAAAAAGTGATGTGAATACTATTAACTAATTAATTTTAATTTTATCAACCCAACTAAATTTCTTAGCGCAATTCCGGGGACATTATTGATTTTGTAAACCACCGACTCTCCATTAAGTCTTTCTCTGTGGTTTATGGGTAGTTCATAAACAGTGAGACCTTTCTTGACAGCCGTTCCTATAAACCCCCACCAGAATCCTTCAATTAGAAATTTATAGTACTTCAAGTAAGGTAATATGGTTTTCTTCTTGTATAAAACGTAAGGTGCTGAGGGATCGTGGACTTGAGTTGGGAAAAGGAGTTTAAAAACGGACTTAAACAGATAAGAAAATACCTTTCTTTGTATTGCATCAGCTCTCTCTGTCCTCCAACCAATTATTATGTCAGCTCTATTTCTATTTTCCCAGAACTTACTAAAGTCACTGGGATCACATTGACCGTCGGAGTCAATGCTCAAAAGATATTCTGATTTAGAAGTTTTTATTCCATCAATAACAGCTCCTCCATAACCACGTCTAATTTTTACCTGGTTTAATACTAAGGAATATGTTTTTTGAATCTTTTTTAAGAATTCACTTGTGCCATCTGTTGATCCATCTTCACAGATTACAAATTCATGACTTATTTTAAGTTTAGTTAATTCATGTTTCCATTCTTTAACTACCGACTCAATTGAACTTCTTTCATTATATACAGGAAGAATGATTGATACTTGAGTCATATTATCTTATCGTTTCAACTGTTTTTGGATTTTCTTTGATAAACCATTTAATTGTCTTTTCTATCCCTGTTTTAAAGTCATACTTTGGAGACCAACCTAAAAGTTGTTTTACTTTCTTTATATCAAGTGCCCTTGTTTTCACACCCTCTGGCTTTGTTTTATCAAAGATTATCTTCTTTGGATGCCAACCCAAAAGATCAAAGATTAAATTGACTGTTTCAATCATGGTATATCTTCGACTTGTTCCAAGATTAACTACATCGGCATTAGTTATCTTTTCACAGGCAGACATGGTTCCTGATACTATATCATCAACATAGGTAAAATCTCGATCTTGTTTCCCTGACCCCCATATTAGATATGGGTCTTCTTTACTTATTGCTCGTCTTATTAACATGATAATTGCATGAGTATCATTTTCCCAAGGACCGTAGGCGGTTACATATCTGGTAATAGAGCTTTTTAAACCATATTGTTTATTAAAAGCCTTTAGAGTAAGCTCTCCCATAAGTTTTGCCCAACCATACTCACGGTCAGCATTTCCCCAGTCATTTCTAAAAGCATCCTCTTCTTTAAGAAGATATTTTGAATTATATTCTTTTTGTAAATCACCAGGATAGACACAGGCAGTTGAGGCAAACTGAATTCGATCAACACCAACGACACTGGCTGCTTTAAAGACATTCTGATTGATAGTGAAGTTATCACAACAATCGGCAGGATGAGTGTTAATATATCCACGTCCTCCAAAGCGAGCGGCCAGATGAAAGACTATTTCGTGTTTGTCAATGACTTTAAGGGTTTGATCATAGTCGTTAAAATCAACCTTAATAAATTTATTTCCACCAGATCCTTCATAACCCCAACTTTTTTTAACGTACTTAATATTATTTTTATTCCAAATACGAAGAACATTATTAATGTTTCCTGAAAAAAGATTATCACCAACAGTTACCTTTGCTCCTTCTAGAATTAACTTATCAAGAAGATGGTGACCGATAAATCCAGCTCCTCCAGTGATAAATACTTTTTTGTTTTTGTAGAAGTTAATCATTGTTATTGAATAAATATACCACAGAAAATATATTTAGATTATTAATTAATTTGATAAAAATCAAACAAATATTTATTTTTATAATAAACTTTTTTAAATACCGTTATTTTATAAGAACGATTTTTAAAATTATTGAAATATTCGTACAAATTACTTTCAGGAATTAGAAAAATTAGTATTGCTTTTTTGTTTAATAACGATATTTCTAATTGCTGACTCAATTCCTTTTCTGTAAAAATATCTACGATTTTATATTTTGAGGTTAAATATTCTAACGGCGGCACTGATTTATAGCTAGGCATGTTATCACTTCCTAAAAACAAAAAATCACTGTTTATAGAATATTTATTAATTATTTTTTGCACATTCCAAGCACGATATTCATTGATATATAAAGCATTTTCCCAAACATTCTTAATAAAATATAAATTTATATTTTGGAAATATATAAATATGAGAATTAAACTTAAAATTATAAAACTAAGAGATTTATTAAATCTTTTAAATATTATGATTAACAAATTCAAACCAAGTGACGAAATAATAATGATGATTGATACGAAACTAAGTAATCGATGTGTGTAATTCAAAGTATTTAATATTGCGCTGTTAAAAAAAGGAATTGTAAAAAATAAAGAAATTATTAATAAAAAATTTATATTTTTTATATTCCATATAAGAAATAATAATCCTAAATAAAAGAATATTGATAGTGGAAATTTTAAAAATGGACCACCATAATTGTAATGAAAATCTATATTAGTTAATGTAACGGTTTTTAAGGAAGTAATATAATTGTTAAATATAGTCGAGAGAACTACTTTATCATTTATTATGATATTCTTTGCCGTACCCATGGCCATCGCTTCTTCTGGTCTATCAATAAACACTATTAATGTAGGTCCGACGGCAACGATTATGAAAAATAAATAAATAATTACGTGCAATAAAAATCTTTTAAACGGAGTTTTTAAAAGAAGATAGACAAAGTAAATGGCGGTAGATATTAATAAAACAGGTCTAATGCCGCTGTAAAAATGAAAGCCTAAGCCAATTAGTAATCCGAATATTCCGGTTATAAAGTAATTTTTTTTTAGAGTAGAATAATAAAAAATTAATAAGATAACCAATGTGTAGAAACTATCAAATAGATTTAAAAATTCACTTCGACTAAAATGTATTAGAACGTGATAAGTGGCAAAAAGAAAAGCACCAATAAAAGCAGTCAGTTTAGTAGAAATTTTTGATAGATAAATATAGACAATTATTATCGAAAGACTTCCAAATAATGCGGAAAAAAAACGTAATTTTATAATCGGATCGCTAAATATGAGGTGGGGGATAGTTGAAATTACAAAAAAAACATTATTGATTCCAGCAAAAAAACCAAAATAATCTCTTATTTCTCCTGTTAATATTTTAATTGGAAATAAACCAGTATCTTTAGCTTCATCGTGAAATACTATTGGAAATTTATTCAAATCGTAAAATCTTAAAAAAATACCAAGAATAAGTATGGGAATTAGTAAAAAATATTTTTTAAGTAGTAAGAAAAAATTTAATTTGTTTCCATTAATACAATATTTTTTTACATTTCTAATAAGAAAAATAAACGAAATAATTAAAGATATTATCCAAGATAATAAAATTATTGAATTGTATTGAGAATAGTCGATTACATATAGAAATTGAGCTAGCATTGAAGCGAACATTATGATACAGACATAAAAAATATTAGTAAGCATTTATATTTTTAAATATCATAATTTTCGGGTGATCATAGACAGTGAAGGATTCATCCGCGACGTCGTCGCGAATTTCCAATTTCCAATTTCGCCCACTTCGCTGAAGCTTCGAGGGCCAAGCAATTTCCAATTTCGGATAGACAGAAAATTCAGCGACTTTTTTAAAGGGAAGCTGATTATTAAAAAGTTTTTGATAATATTCTGCGGTTTTTGGATAGCAAGATTTAAATTTTTTGCAACCAGATAATCTTTGAAGTGGTACATAAAGTCTGTTTGAAGCAATTATAATATAATCAGATTTTTGTAATTTTTTATTTAATATCTGCCATTTATTTTCATCATCAGGTTGATCATATAAAGTTAATTCTTCAAAATTATAGTTTTCTCCTCCATATAAAGGTATCCGATCGTCCCAGTGTTCAACGGCTAATGTGGATCCTTTCGGAATATTTTTTATAATCCAATCGGTAGCAGCAATTCTTGTATGAGGGACTAAATAGATGTTTAAAAAAATAAAAGTCCACAGAAGCAATCCTGTTATTAGGACATAGGATAAAAGTTTATAGTGTTTGTGTAGTTGATAAAGTCCATAACCAGCTAAAAGGGCAAACATTGGGTAGAGTGGAATCATGTAGCGCATAAATTTAACAGCCGATCGGCCAATGATAAGAAAGTAAAATAAATAAAAAATAAAAAACAAAATATTTTTTCTTTTTGGCATAAGCCATAAGCCAATTATTGATAAAACTGAAATTATCGGTCCCAGTCCCCACAAAAAAATGTTTTTTAAATAATAAAGATAGGGGATAGTCCCAACGTATTGTAGTGTATATGGAAAAATATAAGGATTAGAATTCATAGCCAATTGTGCCTTGATGTCTGAGATGAACCTAGTATTTTCAATAAAGGCATATGGCATGAAAAGAAAATAAAAAACCAAAATACAAAATCCAAAAACCAAAGAATGAATAGTAATTTTTTTCCAAGAATTTATGCTCTTTAAAATTATTACCAAAAGAATTATTGGTAAAAAAATTATCGCCGTAAATTTTGTTGCCATCATAGCAGCAAAGATTATGCCAAGAATAACTGTTTTTTTTGTTGATGGATATTTTAAGTAATCAAGCAACATATAAATTAGTCCTGTGACAAAAGTATTTAGAAAAATATCAACAACAAAAAAGTGAGAGTTTTGAATAGGAAAAAAAGCTACTGTATAAATCAAACTGGACAATAAAGCAATTTTGATTTTTTTAAATAATAGTTGCCCAATTTTATAAATTAAACAAGTTGTTACTAAATCAAAAATTATTGAAAGAGCTCTCCCAGTAATGAGCATTCCCTGATAATTCGAGAGGTTTGTTTTAAAAATTAAATCAATTAATTGAGATATTCCTTTAATCAAATAAATAGGCAAGCTTCCGTAATTAAAAAAATCAGGATTAAGATTTTTAAAAAATTGAATTCTATCGGCCACCATTATAAGCATTCTTTCGTCAGGGTGAAGATGGAAACCTTGGTCCCAATTCACGCCATAAATTCTCAGCATCAAGCCAAGAAGAAGGATGATTGCCATTTTAATCATAATGTTATATTATAAAATAATTATGTTACCAGTACTTGTGAGTTTCGGTTTCATAAAAATTTATACTTTTGGAGTATTTTTAGTTTTGGGATTTTTCTGGGCAATATTTTTGTTATGGAAAAATATTCGCTTATCTTCATTTAAAGAGGATGATGTTTTTGACGGATTATTTACCTCTTTATTTGGGGCTGTTTTTTTTGGTAGACTCGTCTATGTAATTTTGAATTTTAAAGACTTTAGTTTTAATTTTTTAAAATTCATTCTTATCAATGGTTATCCAGGAATATCACTTTATGGATCAATCTTCGGCGGTCTCTTAGTTTTATATTTATTTTGCCGCTCACGAAAAATTAATTTTAATGAACTAATCGATTACTTTGTTACCCCGCTTTTTATAGTCATGGTGTTTGGTAAGATTGGCGGATTTATTTCTGGAGTTGAAATAGGGACAAAGACAAATTTTTTCCTGAAAGTCAGATACGTTGGTTTCGATGGATTGAGACACATAGTTGGGATATACGAAGGATTAATCTTTACTGTTGCTCTTTTAGCAGCCTACAAAATATTATTTGAAATAAGAAAAGACAAATTCTATAAAGGTTTTCTGATGAAATTTTTTATTTGGTTTTTAGCCTTAACAACTTTTATGTTTGACAAAATTAAAGACAATCGTTTATACTTCTTAGGTCAAAGTTTGGATTTTCTGATTTCATTAATAATTCTCTTGACAACCAGTTTTCACTTTGTATATTATTTTAGGAATAACACTTTAAGTTTTATAAATAATTATGGACAAAAAATTCTCAAAACAATTCGTTCAAGATCAAAAAAAAAGATTGGAACAGGAAAGGAGAAGGAGTCTTGATCAAATAGAAGAGCTTAAAAAAGACGATCCCTTTGCCAATCCAGACCATGCTTCAGATAATGCAGCCGTTGATACCGATGTTCGAGAGCAGGTAGGGCACGATACCATTGAAGCGCAAGTTAAAGATATGCAAAAACGGGTTTCGGAAATTGATAATTCATTAAAAAAAATCAATAGAAATCAATATGGTTATTGTGAGCGATGTAAAAAACCGATTCCTCAAGCAAGAATCAAACTTATACCTGAAGCTTCGTTTTGTATTGATTGCGAGAAACATTTAAGAAAATAATCACCAAAAAATCCTGATATACTGATATTTATGGGTGAAATATCAACTCCAATTGTCTTTAGTGTTTTTATCTACCTTTTTGTTCCATTTATCTTTGGTGTTTTAGCAAGGAAAATAAAAATTTCTCCTCTGATTGGTTATATTATTGGTGGATTGGTATTAGGAAATTTATTCCCTAACTTAGTTGATGATCAGGAGATAAAAAATTTTGCTTATTTTGGGATTTTACTGCTGCTTTTTACCTTAGGTTTAGAAATAAATTTTTCTCGAATTTTTAGTTTTAGAAAGATTATTATTACAGCCGGTTTATTACAGATTTTTTTTACTATCACATTAATTACCCTTTTATCGAGCCTATTTAGATTCAACCTCTTACAATCATTCTTAATTGGAATTGCTTTAGCCTCTTCCTCAACGACCTTAGTTGCAAAAATTATTCAAGATAGGGGAGAGGAGCAGTCATTTATTGGTGAGATAGCCATTGGTATGCTTCTCTTTCAAGACATTGCCTTCATTCCTTTCTTAATAATCTTTACTTCAATTAGTGGCAATAATATTTCTCCATTAGTGCTCACATTGGATATTATTATCAGCCTTGCAAAATCTGCCTTAATCATTAGTAGTCTTTATTATCTTGGTTTGAAAATAATACCTTGGGTGTTTAATAAAATTGCCAGAAGTTCTCGCGAACTTTTAAATCTATTTATTATTCTATTTGTTTTTTTTGTCACTAGTCTTTCATTGGTTTTGAATATTCCCACTTTAATCGGAGTTTTCATTGCTGGTATCTTACTAGCCCAGACCCTTGAGCATTATCATATTTTTTCTGAGGTGAGACCTTTTCAGAACTTATTAGGAGTAATTTTCTTTGTTTATATAGGTTCTAATATAAAGATACTAACGATTGCTGGTTTTCTTCCCCAAATATTACTATTTACATTTGGCATTATCCTAATAAAAGTCTTAGTGACTTTTATTATTTTTTTAATCCTTCGTTTTCATTCTAAAACCAGTCTTAGTCTGGCCTTATATCTTTTTCAGGTTGATGAAGATGCATTTATTTTACTTTCAGCAGCTTTGTTTAATAAAATAATTTCTTATGAACAATATTTATTTGCTATTACATCAACATTAATTACTCTAATCTTAACTCCAATTATTATTAAAAATAAAAACATGATATATACATTAATCAGGTTGTTTATAAAAAGATATTTGCCATTTTTAGAAAAATTTATCGCTTACAGACTTGATAGTAACCAGTCACCAATTGACAGTCTAGAGATAAAAAATCATGTGGTGATCTGTGGTTATGGTAGGATTGGTGGTTATATTGGACGCTCACTTATGTTAGCAAATATTCCTTATCTAGCCATTGACTATAATCTTTATCAGGTGGAAAAGGCAAAAAAGCAGGGAGTGAATATTATATATGGGGATCCGACGGATATTGATATTCTTGATTATGCTCAGGTGGATGAGGCATTAATATTAATCTTGGCCTTACCTGATAGATTTGCACAGGAAGCGGTCATTTTAAACGCTAGAAAGCTCAACAGAAATATATTTATCATTAGCAGGGTTCATCGTAAATCAGATCAAACAAGATTGAAGGATTTGGGTGCAGATTTGGTTGTTCAACCTGAGTTTGAAGCCTCACTAGCAATAATAAAAAAAGTCTACCTTTGGCATAAAATGGATAAACAAGATATTATAAATAAGATAAGAAGGCTTAAAATAGAACATGGAATATCTTAAAAATGTTAAATATTAAATATAAAATATCAAAAAGAAATGGGACAATTTTTATTCTTTTTGTTACACTCTGCCTTCTTTATTATTTAATTAAATCTATTGCCAACTCGGTATTTTTGAAAGGGATGGATAAGATTAATGTGGTTTTTTATGGAGAAAATACCCGCTTCTATTCATTAGACAGGAAAAATATTAGCTATTTACTATCATTCCCTAATTCAATCAAGGTGATGGTTCCTGGCGGTTATGGTGAATACAAAATTGGGGCAGTTGGTAAATTAGCTAGCTTGGAAAAAAAACCGGAAATTATTAGAAAAACTTTTTCGACTGCCACAGCATCTTTAGTTGATTTATATTTTTATCCCAAAAAAACAAATATCTATTATAAAGATAGCCAAAACAATTCAAAGGGAATGCCAACAATTAATGAAGTATTTTTATCAAATTCTAATGCTACTTTTATTGATAGATTCCTTCTTACCAATTTTTTTATGACCAAAGATAGGGAGAATTATCAAGTAATTGACCTAAAGCCTTTTGCAATAGGACATATTAACAGCATTTTTGACTATAATGGTTTTTATAAAAAATTTCAAGGAAGCTTTTTTCAAAGAACTTTTAGAAGTAGAGATATCAATGTTCAAATAGTTTATAAAAAAAGCTATAAAACCGCTCTTTTACTTAGTCAAATGATTGAGGGAGAGGGAATACGAGTGGTAGACCTGACTATTCAAGACAAATTAATTAAAGGGTGTAAATTAATTGCAAATAAGGAAATTAGTATGACAAAAACTTTTGAGCGATTAGCAGATTTTTTTAAATGCAGTTTAAAAATTGGGGAGACATCTGTATCTGATATAATCTTAGAATTAGGAGATCTTGAAAAAGAATGGGGAATTAATTAATATGTTGTATATTTTTTTATTAATACTAGCACTTTCTTTTTTTTTAGCCGTTTTTTCTATGAAGGATTTTGGCATTCCTGGCGAGATAAAAAAAATGATTTCTGGCAGAAAGATGAAAGGAACAATTATCCTAACAAAAAAGAAAGCCATTCATTATTCTTCAGATTCATCAGCTTTCTCATCAGGATCGAAAGGAAGATAATCTTTTTCTTCAGTATTTAATTTTTCTGCTAATTTTTCCAGATCAAGTAGGCTAATCTCTTCCGAATCCTCTTCATTAGGCTCCTCTCCCAAAGAAGTTTCTAGGCGGGAGAGATTGGCATTAGCATTGGTTGGAAAGGTGACAAATTTGAGCATTCTGCCAACTTTTTTCTCTTCTTTAAGAAGAACTATAGTATTTTTTAAAGAGGTTTCCTTAATATATACGGAAAAGAGACAGCCGTTTTTTATAAAAATTGCCAATCTTTTGGAAAGGTCGTCAGGCAGACAGCCCACATATTCTTTATCTTCGGTTCTTATTTCTATCCTTTTCTTTTTATTGACTAAAAAAACTTGTTGACCAACTGTTAACTTAGCTAAAACACTTTTTGGTCCACAATTGACCAAGTTGACAGTCTTAGTCTTTCCAGGAATATCGATAAAGAGTAAAGGATCAACTGAGGAGCTTTTTGAATGGGTTAATTTTTTTGACTCTAAAATCTTTACCTTTTCAAGGTTTTTTTTAATAAAATTATTATTAGGTTGGAGCTTTAAGGCTTGTGAATAATATTTTTTTGCCATTTTTATTTTATTAGTTTGCAGGTAGGCAAAGCCTAATCTAAGATAAGATTCGACATTTTTTTTATCGATTTTGATGATTTCTTCGTTGAAATTAATAGCCTCTTTCCAATGGCCGTTAACGGCATTGTCAATTGCCTGTTGTTCAAGTTGATAGATGTCTTTCATATGCGTACCCAAGTATATTTTAAAATTAACAATTGTCAAGTATAATTGGTGATGATATGTCAGGACACTCAAAGTGGGCAAATATTAAGAGAAAAAAACAAGCCAACGATTTGGTTAGAGGTAATGTTTTTGCTAAAATGTCTCATTTGATTACCCTGGCAGTATTGGAAAGTGGGGGAATGACTCAACCGGAAAACAATGTCAAACTTCGTTTAGCAATTGATAAGGCAAAATCTGTCAACATGCCTAAAGAAAATATTTTGCGTGCAATTGAAAAAGGCTCTGGTCCGAATCAAACTATGTTAAAGGAGATTCTCTATGAGGGTTTTGGTCCGTATGGTATTTTTTTGTTAATTTTATCTACGACTGATAATTCCAATCGGACTTCCTCCGAAATTAGAAATATGTTGGAGAAACATTCCGGCAAACTTGGCACACAAGGCTCTGTTTCGTATCTTTTTAATAAATGCGCGTTTGTTAGTTTTTTAAAAAAAGAAGTTAATGAAGAAGCTGTTTTTAAGATAGGAGAGGAATTACATGCTTTTGATATTAATGAAGACACTAGTCATTTTTTTGTTTTTTTTCCTTTTAGTAATTTTGGTTTACTAAAAACTCATCTAAATAATATTAAATATGACTTAGCTGAAATAGATTACCTACCAACCATGCCAGTTGTCCTTGACTCCCCAGAGAAGGAAAAGAAGGTTTTAGATATAGTAGAAGCCTTAGAAAGCTTAGATGACATTCAGAGAGTCTATACAAACTTAAATTAATTTTATGTTTAACCTAAAAATTTTAAGACGATATTTTGAGAAAAAAGCCAATAAGATCGATAAAAGAGTTCGTCTTGTAATATCTGTTTTAGTTTTAGGCTTGCTAATGCTTTTTTCCACCTTTTTTAATTTTGATAAAGTACTTTTTTTCTTACCCGTGTTTGTTATTGTTACCTATTTTTTGAGCTATTTTTCATATTTAGAAGGAATAAAAAAAATTGGTTGGTTTGGTCTTTTTTTAATGCCTGAGTTAGTGACGTTGTTTTTTTATCTATTCTATTTTCTTTTTCCTGGCCGATGGTTAACCCGCTTGCCTTTCATTTTTATTTATGAAGTGTCAATATATGCAGTTTTGCTTTGCGCAAACATTTTCAATGTAGGAGTAGAGAAGAACCTTCAGCTTTACCGGGCCGCTTTTTCTATTAATTTTTTTTATCAGGCCTTAGTTTCATTTTTATTTTATAATGTTCTTTTTTCCTTGAAATATAATTTCTTTATTAATGTAATTGGGGCAGGGATAGGTTCTTTATTATTAAGTTTACAGCTTTTTTGGACAATCCGACTCGATAAATATTTAGGCAAGGACGTTCTTATTTATTCATTATTTATGGCTCTCTTAATGTCAGAAATAGGTTTGTTAGTTTCTTTTCTACCCTTGAGAATACCTGTCTATGCTTTATTCTTAACGGCTAGTTATTATGGCATAACAGGCATAATATGCCATTATATTGACCAAAAGTTATTTAAAGAAACAATTCGCGAATATGTAAGCGTTTGGGTCTTCGTTTTAATCATAACCATACTTTCTTTAAGTTGGTAAGGGGAAAAGTAGGGAAAAGGGGAGAGGAGGCCCGCCTTCGTTAAAATGTAAACGAACGTGAATAAATAACCTATAGTAATGTTTACAAACGTAAAAAATAAACTATAGGACATAATATTGTGGATAATAATAAAAAATCAAGGCTAAAATATACAAATAGATTAATGCAACAAGCTAAATAACCCTATTTTACTAATCTACATATAATATGTATATGTTTTAGCCTTGAAAACGTTTATTTGGACTATTATCACAATCTAAATAAAGGGTAAAATACTCATACTCTTATCAGACAGCCTCTAACTCTGATACTATTAGCTTCAAAAATAGTAGTTTAGGACTATGAGATAAGCTAAATATAAGTGAAGTTGTTTTCTGTTAGGAGAAGAGGTCTTAAATGGAGGTTAATGCTAAATTATTAGTGATTAGTTGAATTACAAAAACAGAATAATACCGAAGAATTTAAGAGAAGCCTACGACTTTCTTCCCCTCGAGAGATACATTGCTGGAGAAAAGAGCTTATATAACGTCGTAAATTATATCTTTTACGATGTTAACCACGCTGGAAGAAGAGAAGTGGCACGTTGTTATAACAATCTAAATTAGTAATAATTAATTTATTTAATTTTTAATTAAAAATTATTAATCGTTAATTGTTCGCTTTCATTCCCTGTTCTTTTTGCTGGCTTTAATTAAGTTTTTATATATGAATCCCCTATTGATTTATTAATAAATATATTGTTGTGAAGGGCTAAAGGTTATTATTTATTAATTTTTTATTAGGTCTTCTCTACCTTTTATTAATTGGAGAAGTGTTTTTACTTTAAAAAGAAGGCTAAAATTTCCTTTTTTAGCCTGGGGTGGCAGGCAATAACATTATATTCTTGTTTGGGGTTATCAAGATTAAAGTCAATTTGTTTGCCTTTTAAATCAAACATGGTGCCTCCAGATTCTTCTATGATTATTTTTGCTGCAGATACATCCCAGATAAATGTGTGACCGTTGACGGCGATATTAAAGACGTTTTCTGCCAGTAAACAAATACTTAAAGCCATGGAAAATATAGATCTAAAACCGGAAACATGAGGAAAGATGTTTTTGAAACTCTTAAATAGATCTGAATATTTATCTGGGCGAGAGCTAACAGCCCCGTCAAATAGACATTCTTTTAATGGTTTTTTGACTATCCTTAGAACCTGGCTATTTTTATAAGCTCCTTTATTTTTTTGAGCATAATAAAAATCTTTTGTTGTTGGACGATAAATCAATCCGGCCGTTAATGAACCTTCATAAAAATAACCAATTGAAATGCTAAAGAAATCAAATCCTGAAGCAAAGTTAGTCGTTCCGTCTAATGGATCAATAACAAATAAATGTTTTCTTTTTGAATCAATATGAAGATTTTCTTCACCGATAAAGCCAATTTCGGATTTATCAATACCTTTTTTAACTAATAGCTTGGTAATTATTTTTTGAATAATCTTTTGGCTCTCAACATCGGCTATAGTATAAAAATCCTTGTGAGAAGTCTTATAGTTTATAGTTAGATTCTTCTTATAATAATTTAGGAGGATAGTCCCAGCCCCTGTGGCGGCGGATTTTAAGATGCTAATCATTGATAAATTTTATCATAGTTATTGACAAAAAAATTTTGATTTGTGATATGATTATTTCATGAAAAAAACTTTAGTTAAAAAACATAAAAAAGATGAGTTAGTAACAAAAAAATATCTTGATGAAAAACTTGAGGTGAACAGAAAATATCTTGATGAAAAAATTGATTTGACAAGAAAAGAATTAAAGGGCACGGAAAATTATTTGAATTATAAGATTGACACTCTCGAAAAGAAAGTGGATAATTTCAAAGAGGAATTTACCGGTTTCAAAGACAGTGTTTTAAAATCTTTAGATTGGTTGGTCGGGGCCTTTACAAAGTTCAACGAAGAACATACGGTCTTAACTGAACAAAACAAACGAACAAATGTTAAGTTAGACAATCATGAAGAACGAATCTCCAGCATAGAACAAAGAGTTGTTACTTAGTGATATAGTGGCCTTGAATTACTTATTGGGAAGAAGTGAATATAAAATTTTCAATAATCGGCATGTTTGGTGCGGGAAAAAGTTATTGGTCTAAAAAGCTTCAAAAAAAAGGTCTTAAGTAGTGATTAATTATTTTTAGGTTGTCATATTAACATTTCCAACCCCGAGGGTTGTTCACAAAGAGGGCAAAATTGTTGAGATGGTTAAAAAAGATTATTCAAAAACAAATTAAAATGGACTTAACTTTAATTTATAAAATTCTTCAATTTATATTTCCTTATTTAGTCGGGGTGGTTAGCGGAATTGGTGGCATGTATTTCAGTGGACTTCTAAACGAACACTTCAAAGAAAAGGCGCGGGTTGCTGAACATAAACGAAACGTTGCAAAACATGTTCTTAAAATTTGCAATGAAGCGAGTACTAAGAATTTTAATAAACAACCGAGAGAAATTGAAGATATAAACAGCGCTCTGACAGATTTAGATGGTATTGATTTAGAAATGGGAAAAGTTTTCAATAATTTTGTTACTGACTGGGGATTAATTAGCGGGGAAAAAGTTAGGACATATTCTGACTTTGATGATAAAGAATATTTAGCCGAATTACGAAATGATGTTGAAAAAAAAAGAAAAACGCTTGTTGATTGGGCTGCAAAGATAGAATGGGTAAAGAATAGTACTATATAATCCAATTATGAAAAGAACAGCAACATATTTAAGTTGGGTCTGGATGCTCTCTTATTGTGTCTTTGCTTTTATAATTTAGATGTTAAGATTATTGAAGATCAAATTATTAATTTAGTTGAACGGAAATTTTATAATTGACCCAAGGCTATATCAAGGGCCCTAATTGCATAAAAGGTTCCTTCAAGGTCAGTTGAATAGCGGATAAGATTGTCATCAATACAGGCTGCCTTCCTTTCTTCTTTAGTCATTTGATCGTGGGTTGTTGGTGGCATTTCGTAAAATTTATTCCATTACAGCAAGATAATCTAATACTTTTGTAGGTTATAAGCAATTGACAATACTTTATAGTATTTTAAGATTGATTTATTATTAATTATTTGTTTAAATAAAATCTTATGATTACCGATGCTGATATTAAAAAAATGAAAAAAGTTTTCGCAACTAAAGACGATGTAAAGTTTTTCGCAACTAAAGACGATTTGAAAGCTTTTGCTACACAAGAATATGTTGATGAGAGATTTAAAAGACTCTTTAAATACTTGGATCAACGATTTGAACCGTTAGATAAATTAGTAAAAGGCTTTGATGAATTTAAAGACAAAGTATTTATCAATTTAGATTGGTTAACTGGTAAATATAATAAATTTGAAGAAGAACACACAGTATTAACGGAACAAAATTCGAGAAATATCAATAAATTAGACAATCATGAAAAACGAATCTCCAGCTTGGAACAAAGAGTAACTACTACTTGATATAATGGCTTTATGGCTGTTATGCAGGTAAAAAATCTGACTAAACAATTTGGTAAATTCACTGCGGTTGATAATATTTCCTTTGATTTAAAGGAGGGTGAAATATTAGGTTTGCTTGGTCCAAACGGCGCCGGAAAGACAACGACGATACAAATGCTTCTTGGGGTTCTAACTCCTACGAAAGGCGAAGTTTATTATTTCGGCAAAGATCTAACCTCTAACCGTGAGGAAATATTAGAAA
>CAYIVY010000009.1:0-15750 GCA_964366945.1 uncultured Gammaproteobacteria bacterium | reverse complement strand
GAAGCGTTAGGTAAAGAAGCGTTGGTTAGTCCCACTATTACTGTTTCACCATCACCAATTGTTTCTTCAGCACCATCACTGTCACCATCACCAACAGAAATTCTTTTGGCACAAGCGCCAACCATAACACCAACAGTTGGTTCGAACAATACTTCGCCTACTCAAGAAGTTGCTAAAAGCAAACCGCAGACCTTACCGGAGTCAGGCAGTATCGAAAAAGGCCTACTTATTATTGGTGTGGCTATTTTAGCGATCTTTTTCTCCTTTTGGTTTTAATTGATCACAATTTATTTTTTCGCTTAAACGACAACCAATATATTCCTTAACTAATTGAATGTTATTATTTTTTGGAACTAATACCCATTTTCCGTCATATTTTTCGAGGTTAATTTCTGGATTGAAAAAAAAATCTTCAGAAAGAATAATTTTTTCCTGTTTAAAATTTTTCCTTAGAAAAATATTTTTTATTATAACGGCTATCTGCTGATTATTAATGTCTCTTTTGACTAACTTATTCAATAAATGATATAGTTTTTGATAACTATCTACATTAGGTTTTTTGAAAAAAGTGATAAATTTATTTTTTATCGCACCGATAATTTTTTGCTGTCTTTTTTCACGAGCAAAATCACTACCTTCTGAGCCTAAAGCATAACGAGAACGAACAAATTTTAAAGCAGTTTGTCCATTCATATGAGTCAAGCCCTTAGTAAAAGATATTGTTTCGTATCGGCATTTATAGTCTGGATCACTATTACAGAGATTATTCTCTCGACCAGCAATTGGAAATTCTTTATCAATGAATGAATTTTCAACAATAACATCAACTCCACCAAGAAAATTAATCACTGCTTCAAATTGATCAAAATCAACGACGATTGCATAATGAATCGGTTGACCAATAATATTTTCCACCTCAGCTTTAGACAATATAAATCCGGCTCCTTTTTTTTTGGCTTCACCGTAAGCATAGGCAGAATTAATTTTATCACGTAAGGCCTCGCTCCAAACATCGCGGGGAACAGATATGGTCGTTAAGCGATTTATTTTTAGGTTGTAGTTGATAACAACGATCGAATCAGATAGATTTGGACCGTCGCGATATTCTCCAGCAATACCAAGAAAAAGAATATTAACTTGATTATTGTAAGTTTTAAGGTCACTATTAGAAAGAATAGCTTTTAGTGGGGAAACTTGGAGTGTTTTTGTAACAAAAAGATA
Source organism: uncultured Gammaproteobacteria bacterium (assembly GCA_964366945.1). Lineage (GTDB taxonomy): Bacteria > Patescibacteriota > Microgenomatia > UBA1406 > GWC2-37-13 > GWC2-37-13. The sequence continues at coordinate 14,529 of CAYIVY010000009.1, read as the reverse complement.
GTAAGGACGAATAATGATTATTGTTATTATCAAAACAACTGAAGAAAAAATAATTAGCTTGGATTTAAGAGACATCGCGTTTAATTTTTTAATTAACAATTTACAATTTTCAACCAAATTTATTGTTCTATAATTATACTTCATGGACATAGAAACTCTAAAACATTTAAATTCAAAACAAAGAGAGTCGGTGATTAATTATAACGGTCCATCCGTCATTTTGGCTGGAGCTGGATCAGGTAAAACAAGAGTGCTGGTAACAAAGGTAATCTATCTAATTAAAGAAAAGAGTATTAAATCCTCATCTATTGTAATGTTGACTTTTACCAACAAAGCGGCAGCGGAAATGAAAGAGAGAATCAGCAGGCAACTTGGGGGCATGACTAGTCTTGGTTTTGTTGGCACCTATCACTCTTTTTGTGTCAGGGTCCTCCGTCAATTTTGGGAACCAGCAGGACTAGATAAAAATTTTATTATCTATGACGATGGAGACCAAAAAACTTTAATTAAACAAATAATTAAAGATAAAAAATTAGAGAAAAAGACTCCTGGATATTTTTCTTACTACATCTCACTAGCTAAAAACCAGATGATAACACCAGAAAATTTTTTAGAAAATTTTAAATTCCATCAGTCGGCGCTCGTCGCTGATATTTATTTTCATTATCAAAAAAAATTAGAGGCAAATCACGGAGTTGACTTCGACGACCTGCTTATCAAAACAGTTTATTTATTTCAAAAACATAAACACGTTTTAGATTACTTTCAAAATAAGTTTCACTATTTTTTAGTTGATGAATTTCAGGATACCAATTTTGTCCAGTATTTATTAACTAAGTTATTGTCAGAGCGGTCAAAAAACGTTACTGTCGTTGGTGATTTTTCTCAAAGTATATACTCCTGGCGGGGTGCAGATATAACCAATCTTAAAAAGTTTGAAAATGATTTTATAGGGACAAAGATTTTTTATTTGGAAGAAAATTACCGGTCTACCCAAAAAATTTTAGACTTCGCATTTAATATTATTTCCAAAAATTCCACCCACCCTATTCTTCATCTTTATACAGAAAATAAACAAGGTGAAGAGGTGTTATTTTATCAAGCAGATAATGAACAAGAGGAGGCAATATACGCCGCGGAAGAAATTGTCAGATTAATAAGTGTTAATAACTATCGAGAGCCACCTAATTTTGCCATATTGTATCGTACTAACGCTCAGTCACGGGTGCTTGAGGAAGTTCTACTTCGATACGGCATGCCATACATTCTGGTTGGGGGAACAAGATTTTATGAAAGGAAAGAGATCAAGGATATCTTGGCTTACCTAAAATTATTGATCAATCCCAATGAATCGGTGTCTTTGGAAAGAATAAAAAAACTGGGCAAGAATCGCTTTGTAAAGTTTAAAACGCTTTATGACGAGATAAAGAATAGATTAGAGGAAAGTCCAACAGAAGAAATTATGGAGAAACTATTTGAAAGTGTTGGCTATCTAAAAATGTTTGATTCTGAAGATCCTGATGATTTCAGCCGATTGGAAAATATTAAGGAGTTGAAATCGGTCGCAATCAGCTTTCCTAAGTTAATGGATTTCTTGGAACAAGTAGCTCTTGTTGAGTCTGAATATTCGCAGCATGAAAAAGAAACAAAAGAAGATAACAGGCGATTGGTTTTAATGACCCTTCACCAGGCCAAGGGGCTTGAATTTGACCATGTTTTTATCGTTGGCGTTGAGGAAGGTTTACTTCCACATTCACGTTCGATCGATGATCAATTTCAACTTGAAGAAGAGCGGCGTCTATTTTATGTAGGTATCACTCGGGCAAAAAAGACTCTTTATATTACCAACACAAGGAAAAGATTTATCTTCGGCTCACAAGGCTATTCAACTCCTTCAAGATTTATCGCTGACGAGCAAATAAATTATTAATTGCTATAAAGGATTATATTGAGATATCTTTTGATATAAAAATACCTCTTGACAGCAGAATAAATAGTCGGGTATACTATTTTAAATGAAAAAGCAGACAAGCATTACTCCAAGGCAAAAAGATTTACTCTCCATAATATACAATTATATTAGGTCAGAAGGATATTCTCCAACTTTTGAGGAAATGCGGGAGCGCCTTAAAGTATCTTCTAATCAATCAGTTATTGATCTTCTAGTCAGGCTTGATAAAAATAAATTTATTAAAAAAAATGAAGCGATAGCCAGGAGTATAGTAATTCTACCTTTAGGATACGAAATATTAGGTAATCTACCATTAGCGCCTTTTTTAGGTATCAGCTCAGCCGGCAGCCCAATTAACGCCATTGAAGTAACTGGCGATTGGCAATCTTTATCAGGCGATGTGTCTAAATTAGCCGATCAAGTTTATATTCTTAAAATTTCCGGTGACTCAATGATCAACGCAGGAATTGATGACGGGGATATGGTTTTGGTCAAGAGTGAAAAAGAATATGTTTCCGGTGATATTGTTTTAGCCAGAATAAGAGACGAGGTAACGGTTAAAAAATTTATTTCAGATGATAATCCACCTTATATCTATCTCAAACCGGAAAACCCTAAATATGAAATCATCCCGGCGACCGACGAGATGAAATTAGAAGGAAAGGTTATTTCAATTTTAAAAGGAGGTTACTGGAAAGCTGTTTAAAAATTTATTAATTATCTATGCCGACTCAAAAAATCAATAAAACCATAGAGGTAGTCGATAAAATTTTCAAAGATAATCAAACAATTTTTGGTCTTAGGGAGTTTGAGGAAGTAAATTTGGAAGAAGTTTTAACTATCACAGAAAAAGAAAAAGATAGGTTTTTTATTAAAGATTTGAAAACAGGAAAACCGCGATTAGTTTTTGATCAACAAAAGAACCTTGGTAAACCAGAAGAGATTGTTCGTCAGCTTTGGCTACATAGACTTAATAAATTTTACCTTTATCCCTATGACCGTATTGACACTGAAAAAAGTATTCACTTCGGCCGTGAAATCCACGCCAAAGCCGCTGACATCATCGTTTACAAAAAAGATAAAATTACCCCATATATTATTATCGAAGTCAAAAGTCCCGATGAAAAAAAAGGAATAGAACAACTAAAAAGCTATCTTTCGGCTGAAGGGTCAGAGATTGGAGTTTGGTCAAATGGCAAAGAAAAAGTAATTCTTTATCGACCATATCCTAAAGAGTTTCAGGATTCACTAAGTGAAATTCCCAAAGCTGATCAAACAATAGATGATCTTTTTGAAATAAAAAGAACTTGGAATTCTTTAAATCCAAAGTTTGATTTTATTTTTATCATAAAAAGAATCGAGGAGCTGGCACTGGCCGGATCAGGAGCTAATATCTTTGAAGAAATCTTTAAACTGATCTATGCAAAGTTATACGATGAAAAATTAGCCCAAGAAAGACGTGCTAATAAAGAAGTAATATTTAAAAAATATCAGGACCCGGAGAAAACTTATGAAGTAATTAACCAGCTTTTTAAAAACGCTGTCCGTGAATGGCCGGATACTTTTGAGATTTCTGATAGAATCAAACTTCCACCAGCTAGACTCAATATCTGTGTTCCATTTTTGGAAAGCGTCAGACTTTTTGAGATTGGAACAGGCGAATATGAAATTATCGATAGCGCTTTTGAATATCTTATTACCGAAGTGTCAAAGGGAACAAAAGGACAGTATTTTACGCCTCGTCATGTTATCAAGATGTGCGTCAAGATGTTAAATCCGAAAGAAGACGAATATATTATTGACCCTGCCTGCGGAAGCGGTGGATTTTTACTTCATAGCATGTATCAGGTCTGGGATAAGTTTTTAAAAACTAAGGAGGCTCAAAAAGGCTACGCGGCCAAATATTTATATGGAATTGATTTTGATGACAATATGCGTCGTATTTCCCAGGCTTTGATGTTAATCGCCGGAGATGGAAAGCACCATATTTTTAAAAGAAATTCACTTGATGCTACAGATTGGCAAAATACAGATGCAGAAGATGCCAGGCATTCATTGAGACCGCTTTTGAAGCATTTTGAAAACTCTTCTGATGAAAAAGAAAACCAGTTGACCTTTAAGCATCTTAATTTTGATATTTTATTGACCAATCCGCCTTTTGCCGGGGAAAATCCTGACTCGCAATTATTAAGGCAGTATCAACTGGCTAAAAAAGACGGCGGAAAACTGAAAAACAATGTCGAGCGCCACATCCTTTTTATTGAAAGATCATTAGATGCCGTCAAACCAGGTGGGAGATTAGCTATGGTTTTGCCTCAAGGAGTGTTTAACAACACTAATATGGAGTATGTCCGTGACTATCTTTTTGATAAAGCGCGGATTTTGGCAGTAGTTGGATTACACGGGAATACTTTTAAACCACATACTGGTACAAAGACCAGTGTTTTGTTCTTGCAAAAATGGCCCTCCTTTACTGAAGCTTCGGCGGGTAAAGTTGAAGCGCCTTTGAAGGATTACCCTATCTTTATGGCCGTATCCAAAAAAGCCGGCAAAGATAACTCTGGAGACTATATCTATAAAAAAGACGAGAAAGGAAAATATATCCACGACAGCAACTTCCGCAAAGTCCTCGATCACGACCTTGACGGCATCGCCGAAGCATTTATAAGTTTTGCCAAAAAGGAAAAGTTTGTGTTTTTGAAATAGAAATGACTTATTCCATCATCCAAAAATCCCAACTCGAAGGTGCAAAAAGAGTAGACGCGGAATATTACCAGCCGGAATATTTGAATCTATTAAATCAACTAAAAAAAATTCAGTTATTAGAATTAGATAAAATAACAACAAAGATAGATGTTGGTTTTGTATCTTCGATGGTTTCGCATTTCAAAGAAGAAGGAATTCCTTTATTAAGAACGCAAAATGTTAATGAATTTTTCATAGATTTAACAAATGACTTGATTTTTATTGATAAAGAGTTTCATCAAAAACTTAAAAAATCCCAAGTATTTCCCGGAGATGTTTTATTGGCTAGAAGTGGGTCTATTGGAAACGCAAGTGTTGTTCCTTCAAATTTTCCTATTGCTAATTCAGCGGACATAATTTTAATTAAAACAAATAAAATTTTACCCGAATATTTGTCAGCCTTTCTTAATTCACGATATGGACAATTTCAAATAGAAAGAGGAGTCAGTGGCGGTTTACAAGGCCATATAAATCTATATAGTCTAGAAAAATTATTAATTCCAATTATAGACAATGGTTTTCAGGAGACAATTAAAAAAATAGTTTTGTCTGGTTTAAATAAACTAGATAATTCTAAATCTTTTTATTCCCAAGCGGAAAATCTATTATTACGAGAATTAGGATTAGTGAATTTCAAATTCAAAGACGATTTGTTTTTTGTTGTTGATTCATCAAAAGCAAAAGATCGGATTGATGCTGATTATTTTCAGCCAAAATATGAACAGTTAACTGAAAAACTAAAATTATTTAAAGCAAAGAAATTAGAAGAATATATTTCTAATTATTCAACAGGATTTACTTTTAAAAGTGATAATTATCAGGAAAAAGGAATCCCCTTAATAAGAATAAATAATATCAAAAAGGGATTGATTGATTTATCAGATACCGCTTATCTGTCAGAAAAAGATTTTTTGTTATCACCTAAAGATGAAGCAAAATCAGGGGATATAGTATTATCAATGTCTGGATCAATTGGTTTAACCGCTATGATCCCGCCAGAAATACCTAAATGTAGCGTTAATCAAAGGATCCTAAAATTCACTTCAAAAAATATAAATAAAGAGTGTTTAGTTTTAATTTTGAATTCTATTGTTGGCAACTTACAGTTGGAACGAATAGGAACTGGTGGAGTGCAGACAAACATTAGTTATAACGATATAAAAAATGTTTTAATTCCAGAATTAGAAACAAATATCCAGGAAAAAATCGCTGATTTAATAAAAAAGTCACATGAGATGAGAAAAAAATCAAAAGATTTACTTGAAGAAGCAAAAAGGAAAGTTGAGGAGATGATTGAAAGGGGAGATTTTGCTATAATTTAACTATCTTATGAAAGACAAACAGGGGAAGGCATTATCAGTCATTGAAATTTTTGAAAAGGTGATTAACCGGATAAAAAATATTTGGCTGGAAATTATTGTTTATAAACTTCATTTGACTGGATGCATTCCTTCACATACTTATAGGAAATTTATATATCGATTAGCCGGTATAAAAATTGGTAGAGGTTCAACCATACATATGAAGGCGCGATTTTATGATCCAAGAAATATTTCCATTGGTGAGGATTCGATTATTGGTGAAGAAGTAGTGCTTGATGGAAGGGATAAGTTGCTGATAGGAAGTCATGTTGATATTGCCACTGAGGTAATGATCTATAATAGTGAACATGACATTAACGATGAAAATTTTCTTGCTAAAAACTCTCCGGTTAAAATAGAAGACTATGTATTTATCGGTCCAAGGGTGGTTATTTTGGCAGGTGTGACAATTGGTAGAGGAGCGGTGGTTGGAGCTGGAGCGGTTGTCACCAAAGATGTTCCTCCTTATGCAATCGTTGGGGGTGTTCCTGCTAAAATAATTGGTGAGAGGCAAAATAAAGATCTTCATTATAAACTTGGAAGAGCGAGATGGTTTAGATAACTAATCTGCCGTTCCTACAAGATACACCGCAGCCCAAGGGCGAAAGTTAGAAAAAAATTTATTATCAGTTATAAGTTTCTTTCCTTGGAAAACTTTATAAGTAAAAAAAGTCTTACTTCCCCAGGCGGGAAAGTCGACTTGCCTAACGACACCTTTTTTAAGAGTTGGATCATCTTGATATTTTGGTGTTAATGGCGGTACCACGTCGTATATGGTCGCCTGCGAAATTTCAATCCGACGGTTATCTCTTTTTCCATAAAACTTAAAATACAAAAGATTTTTTTCCACATCAATTTTTGTTTCTATAAGTATATGACCAGGTGTATCATTTTTTATTTTTAAATCTACTGAAGGAGAAAAAATTGTGGCATCAAATCCGGGTTGAGAATCATTTTCGTAGTAGAGCACTCGATAGGCATGAGCAGTCCGTTCAATAATTGGTAAACCAGCATTTAAAGCGGCTCGAAAAAGGGTTGTTGATACCTGACACACACCACCCCCATCACCAAGAACAGTTTTTCCACCTTTAATAATGTAGGCGGGTTGATATCCGGTTAGCGAGGAAATATCTCCAATAATTTCATTAAAAGAAAATTCCTTCCCCTTTGGAATAAGTACGCCATTAAATTTTGAAGCGGCCAGAGTTAAATTATGAACTCTTTGAGGAATTGAATGGGTAAAATCAGATTTACCCTCAGCAATAAACTCTTCGATCCCATATTCGTTGATATCTGATAATTTTATTTCTGGTCTAATAACTTCTGAATCAATAATTATTTTTTTGTTTATGTTATTTAATTTTAAATTTTTAATTTCATCATCAATTTCTTTTAAAAATTTATCGGAATTGATCCTTAGACCGTTAGTTTCTTTCCTAAATTCAACCACTTTCCCATTTTTAAAATTAAACAAAGCGTTTCTTGCAGGTAAATTATATTTATCTTCTGATAAAGTTAAAAAATCTTTGAGTCCATTGTCATCATATTCAATCTGGCTTTTAAAATAAAATTTTTGCAGATTAAAAACACTAGCCAATTTTTGATAATATCGTGAAGGGATATTACTCGAGCGACCAATAAGAAAAGCTCTTTCCGCTGCTGTCTTACCATCATACCGTAATTTAAGAGTTTGTGCGGAAAAGGTAGTCACTGATTCGTTTTTAAAAACAATTGTCAGAACAGCCCTATTTAAATTATCAGACTTTTTTTGATAATAATTAATTACTTCTTCTTTACTCCTGTAACCGAAGTTTTGGTTGTCTAAATAGACATTCGGATAAATTTTATTGCTAATTTTTTTTTCTTGGTTGGAAAAAACAAAGAATATTAGTCCAATAACAATCAAACAAAATATGATCATTAAAACCAAGAAGTGATAAGTGCCAAAATTCCTTTTATTTGATATCATGATAATATGGATGATGATAAAGTAATATCCGATGAAAATCAACGTCAAGAAGTGCCAATAATTGAAGAAGCTCCTCAAGACATGAACATTGACATGCCGCCGCCGATCTATGAAGAAAATAAAAATCAATATAAGTTGATAGTTGGTGGTGGAATAGTTTTTTTAATAATTCTTGTGGTTTTGTTTAAAGCTTTATTTCTTGGGAAGCCTGTCAATAAACCAGCCAATTTGATTTACTGGGGATTATGGGAAGAAAAAGAAGTTATTGAACCTTTGATAGCCTCCTATCAACAAAAAAATCCCCATATTAAAATTACTTATCAAAAAATGAGCCCACAAAATTATAGGGAAAAATTGGTTAGTAGAACTCAAAATCAAAATACAGGGTCAACTACAATTGAAAAACCAGACATCTTTCGATTTCACAATACTTGGTTACCGGAAATCAAAGATATTATAGCTCCTCTTCCCCCAACCGTCATGAGTGGTGAGGAATTTGACAAAACTTTTTATCCGATTCACAAAAAAGACCTTAAGGTTGGTAATTATTATTACGGATTGCCTTTAGAAATTGATGGTTTGGTCTTAGTTTATAATCAAAATCTTTTTAAGAAAGCTGGTATTTCCACGGCCCCGACCACCTGGGAAGATATAACTGAAATGGTGCCTAAGTTAACGGTTAAAGACCAATCAGGTCAATTAATTACTTCAGGAATCGCCATGGGCACTGCTTCCAACGTTGATCATTTTTCCGATATTTTTGGACTACTTTTACTTCAAAATGGCGGATCATTAAATAAATTAGATCAGTCAGAAGCGGTTGGAGCTTTAGAAATCTTTAGGAAGTTTAGTGAGCCACCACAAGAATATTGGACTGAAGGGATGACTAATTCGACAACGGCTTTTATTCAAGAAAAAGTAGCCATGATCATAGTACCTTCTTGGGAAATATTATCAATTAAGTCGGCTAATCCTGATATTGATTTGAAGGTTGTGCCGGTGCCGGTAGTTCCCGGGACAACTTTGATATCAATTGCTTCTTACTGGGTTGAGGGTGTTTCAAGGTTTAGCACAAATCAACTCGAAGCTTGGAAATTTTTGAGATTCTTGACTGAGAAAGAAAATATGACTAAACTTTATGAGATTACCAGTAAAATTAGACCTTTTGGCGAACCGTACTCAAGAGTTGATTTGGCCCCGATACTAGTTCAAAATCTTTATATTGGGGCTGTGATTAAAGAAGCTAATAATTTTGTCTCACTTCCACTGATTTCGCAGACCTTTGATAATGGTTTAAATGATGAGATAATTAAATATATTGAAAATGCAATTAATAGTACAATACAAGGAGTATCTTATAGTGAGTCGTTAGGGGAGGCTAAAAAAGGAATAAATCAAGTGTTTACAAAATATAATATTTTATGAAAATACCATTTTTTTCTAAAAAGGTACAAAAGGAATTTTATTTAGGAATATTTTTGAAAGAAGATCAGGGTGTATTAATGATTTTTTTGAATGAAAATGACAAGTTAGAATTGGTTGACCGGGAAAAATTTGATTATACTAATGGTTGGGAAAATTTAACTGATGATGTTGATGAGGCGCTCTACAAATTAGAAAAAAATCTTGATGTTGATATAAAAAAAACAATTGTTTTTGTTTATTCTCATCTGATTGATGAAAAAATTGGAGATATTAAACAGGTCTATTTACAAAAAATTAAACAGTTAGTTAAGGCCTTGGAATTACAGGCGATGGGTTATGTAGAATGTTTTGAGGCAGTTACTTTTTACCTGGAAAAAAATGAGCAACTTTCTTTAACGGCAATTTTGATAGAACTTGATAAGACGCAATTAGGGATATTTGTTTACAAAAACGGTAAGATTGATGTCAAAAAAATTTTGAGTAGAACTGATGATATTATTGCTGATTTAAGGGAGGGGTTTGAAGAAATTAAGAAAAAAACAATTTTACCAGCACGAATAATTTTGTATGATTCCGGCAATCTTGATGATACGGCAACAAAAATATTAAGTCATCGTTGGGGTAGTGATTCTTTTGTTCAAATTCCTAAGGTCGATATCCTGTCAGAAGACGAGGTAATGAATGGATTGATGGGGATTTTTGGCGAGCAGATAAGAGATCAAATTGTGATCAACAAAGAAGATATTAAAGAAAGAGAAAAGAGAGCAATGCTTGGATTTTTCCTTAATGAGGATGTTGGAGAAAAATCTGAGAATCCGCTCCGCCAGTCGGCGGATGGCGGAAAAAAAGAAAACAAATTTAAGGGAATTTGGGATAAATTGAAGATCATTCTTCCAAAGAAAAATCCCATTAATTTTTCCGGAAAGGCTTTTCCAATTATTGGCGCTTTTATAATCATCTCTATTCTTTTTATCAATGAATATTTTTTTCATCTTGCTCAATTAACGGTTTATTTACCAACACAAAAATTAGAAAAAACTACTGAAATAGAAATTGATTATAGAATGTCCAGTGCCTCAGCAGATTTTTCTGAAACAATTAGTACGACTGGCAAGCAAGAAGTGGGTGATAAAGCTCGTGGACAGGTGACTATTTATAACAGTAATTTATCCTCAAGTGAAACCATTGTCCAAAAAACACTAATTATCTCACCTAATAATTTACGATTTGTTCTTGAAAGTGAGGTAAAAATTGCTTCTGCAGCAGGGGATGCTTCTTCTCTTCAACCAGCTACATTCAAAGCGCCAATTCTTGGCGAAGGTATTGGTGAAGAATATAATTTACCCGCAAACACAAAATTTACCATTGAAGGGAAGTCAAAAAATTTATTAGCTAAAAATGATTCAGCCATTTCTGGAGGTAGTAAAAAACAGATTCAGACGGTCGCTAAAAAAGACCAAGATGATTTAATAACAACAATTTTAAATAAAGCTAAAAAGGAAACTCCATCAATCAAAGTTTTACTAGGTGAAATAGTCGTCTCATCTTTATCAAAAGTTGATTTTAGCAAAAAGGATTTTTCCAAAGAAATTGGCGAAGAAAGTAATAAACTCGGTCTTAAAGCTACAGTAGCAATTAGTCATTTTTTGTATGTTAAAAATGATATCCTTGATCAGGTTTTGGTTTTACTTAAACCGGAAATAAGAAAAGAATATCAGTTAGAAAAGAAAAATATTTCTTATACAATAAATAAAATTGATAAAAAAGATAATAAGCTGATTATGGAAATAAAAGTTAGGGCAAAAGCAATCATTAAATTAACAGATATTGATATTAAAAAAGCTGTTCTTGGAAAAAATCAATCAAAACTAAATGATATTTTAAAAAGTCAGTATAAAATTGATGGTTATAAAGTCACTATTAAAGAACCTTTGCCTTTGTTAAAAAATTATCTACCTTTTTTCTTAAAAAATATTATTTTAGAAAGTTCTAGTTTATAAGAATGGCAATCCATGTCTACTTAAAAAAAAAGCATTATACAGCCAAAAAAAAAACGATTAATTTCTTTTCACATATTTTTTTGATTGCCGGTTCGTTACTTTTATTTTGGTCTTTTTATCCAATTTTATCATCAGTAATCTATTCTAGTTTATTTTTAAAAAGCAATATTTATACACCTATATCAAAGCAAAATAGTACCACAGCCTTGGTCGAAGCTAATTCCATCTTAGGAGCTTTCAATGTTTTTTCTAACAATCTAAGAGACTATACTCGAGCAAGTATTTGGTTTCCAGCTTCGCCAAAACTTAATCAACTTTCACAACTAACTGTTAAAGAATACGATCTTTCGATTCCTAAATTAAATATAAAAAAAGCACGGGTTAAAGTAGGAGGTGAGAATCTGACGGAAAGTTTAGTTCACTATTTGCCCCAATCATTACCAGGTGAGTATGGTAATGTAGCCATTTTCGGTCATTCAACTTTACCGCAGTTATATAATCCAAAGGACTATAAAACGATCTTTACCTATCTTTCTTCTTTAGATAAAGGTGATAAAATTTACATTAATATTGGAGAGTTGGAGTACCAATATGAAGTGACTACTAGTTTTATTGTAAAACCGAGCGAAATTTCGGTTTTGGAGCAAAAGAAAGATGGCTCTTATTTAACTTTAATAACCTGCACACCTCCTGGTACTTACTGGGAAAGATTGGTAGTGACAGCTAAACTAACGCAATTATAGGTGGTATATGTGATTGAATAAACCTATAATATATGATAAAATTGGCCTCATGAAATCAAGCTGGTCATCTATTTTTGGGCTCTTCTTTAAGCTACTATATTATTTAGTAAATTTATTTATTTTTATTGGAGAATTTGTCGAAAAAATAATTACAGTACCCGTATTTTTACTTGGTAGTTGGTTATTGAATTTTTTTATCTTTATCTATCATTTAATTGTTAGAGTTAAATTAAAGCCAATCAGGCTGGCTGCTATTAATTGGCCAAAGGTAAAATTACCTTCTTTAAACTTTCCGCAAATAAAATTACCAAAAATAACTCTCAATCAGAGTTTAATCTTGGCAAAAATAAAATATTTTTTTCTGGGATGTTTGATTACTTTAAGTAGTGTATTAGCATTTCAATCATATCTGTTTATTAACAATCTTCCATCACCAGTTAACATTGGAAAAACCAATTATCCTCTGTCGACTCATATTTATGATAGAAATGACCAGCTACTTTATGAAATTTATCGAGAGCAAAATAGAACTCCAGTAAACTTAAAAATACTGCCCATATATATTGCTCAGGCTTCAATTGCTATTGAAGATAAAGATTTCTATCGTCATCAAGGGGTAGCTTTTTATTCTGGAATAATACGAGCAATTAAAGAAATGCTAATAAGCAAAAATTTACAAGGCGGATCAACGATTACTCAACAATTAGTCAAAACAGCTTTATTATCACCTGAGAGAACAATAACGCGAAAAATTAAAGAAGTTATTTTAGCTTTATGGACGGAAAAAATTTATAGTAAGGAAAAAATTCTTGAGATGTATTTAAATCAAGTCCCGTACGGAGGTTCGTCTTACGGGATTGAAGAGGCGGCTAAAACTTATTTTGGAAAGAAAGCACAGCAGTTAACAGTTGATGAAGCGGCTTTGCTGGCGGGACTACCTCAAGCACCTTCAGTCTATTCACCTTATATTAATCCAGAGGCAGCTAAAAAAAGAAGAGATGAAGTCTTGACAGCAATGAAAAATCAAGGGTATATCGATGAAATATCAAAAGTAAAATATCAAAAAATAAAGATACAGGTGATACCTCCCAGAACATCAATTAAAGCGCCACACTTTGTTTTTTATACAAGAAATAGGCTTGAGGAATATTATGGAATTAAAACAGTTGAAGAGGGTGGTTTGAAAGTGACAACGACTTTAGATAGCAATATTCAACACGAGGCAGAAAAAATTCTTAAGGAGGAATTAGATAAAATCATCAATTTGAATGTCACCAATGGAGCTATATTAATCACTCGACCTTCAAATGGTGAGATATTGGCAATGGTCGGCTCAAATAATTATTTTGCTCAGCCATTTGGTGCTTTTAATGTGACAACTGCTGCACGTCAACCGGGTAGTTCAATTAAGCCAATTATGTATTCTTTAGCCTTGCAAAAAGGCTATACAGCTGCCTCAATTCTTGATGATTCACCAACAGTCTTTAATATTGCAGGATCAGAATCGTACCGACCAGTTAACTATGATAATAAGTCTCACGGTAAAGTACCTCTACGCTACGCATTAGCTAATTCATACAATATTACAGCTGTTAAAACATTAAATAGTATTGGTGTTGATAATTTTATTGATTTTGCCACAAAAATGGGAATCAGCACTTGGACAGATAAATCAAGGTACGGCCTTTCATTAACCTTAGGTGGCGGGGAAGTGACCATGTTGGATATGGCGGAAGCCTTTGGCGTTCTAGCCAATTTAGGATATAAAGTGCCGATTAACTATTTTCAAAAAATAAAGAATAGTGATGGTAATGTTTTACTTGAGATGACGCCTTTTAAAACAAAAGCAATTGATCCGGCCATTGCTTTTATTATTAGCGATATTTTATCCGATAATTTTGCTCGGACTTCGGCTTTTGGAATTCAATCTTCCTTAGAAATACCTGGTTATAAAGTAGCAGTTAAGACAGGGACGACTAATGATAAAAAAGATAACTGGACAATCGGCTACACACCGGAATTTTTAGTGGCCGTTTGGGTAGGAAATAATGACAATACACCAATGAATCCCAATTTAACCTCGGGAATTACTGGAGCTGCTCCAATTTGGAATAAAGTAATGAGTTATTTATTGAAAAACTATGGAACAGACAATAAATGGTATACAAAACCGGATAATGTCGTGGAAAAAATTTGTTATTACGGGCGCAAAGAATATTTTGTTCGTGGAACCGAAAACAGTGTTAACTGTAGTCAGGCTTCATTGGCAACGCCGACGCCAAAACCTTAGGGAAATAACAAAATTTTTTAAATATTTATTATTTGTTATTCAATT
>CAYIVY010000008.1:0-15867 GCA_964366945.1 uncultured Gammaproteobacteria bacterium | reverse complement strand
CAACGTCGCCAAATATTGTTAGCATGTCAACTAAAATTTTTGAGTCGAGGGCAATTATACCGTCATACTGAACCTTTGCCCCACTTTTTTCATAAAGCCCTTCAAATAACCTGATTGACTGAAGAAAGTCTGGAGACAGATTACTATCGCGAATATAAAACTTACTCACACCCTTGTGATAAGTAATAATTTCCGGAGGAGCCGCAGGATGATCTGCTATTGTATTGTCTAAAGAATAAATATCGTCTGATCGAAAGATAGTCATTTGACCATTTTTTATTTTAAAAATCGCATAAAAAGTCAAGAAACCACCGGTTGCCCTTCTTTCTTTATCATTTTGATAAAGAATTAAGTACGTCTTTTCTTCTTTGCTTCCAAGAATTTCTGGCAGTTTTTTTATTAACGGTTTTGCATTAACAAAAAGCTCTGTCATTCCTTCAAATTGATCTTTAAGATTGATAATTTTGTCCCTAAGAATTAATTTTCCAATCTTTTTTGGATAACGATTAGGATTTATCTTTGCAATGCTTTTACCTGCCTGATCTAAGTCTTCTGCAATTGGATCAACCTTCTGAACCATTTTATCTAAAGTCAGAACGGCTGTTTGTAATCTGTCTTCAGCAGACTTTTCCGAAAAAGACTTTTCTCCTTTTTTAAAGCCGATTAAGTCGGCATAGGGTTCAATCGTATTAACAGTCTCATTAGCCGCTTTAATTAAATATCTACCACCTGTCAATCCATTTTTCAAATCAGAGACATAAGGAATAAAAGATGCCCAGTAAATTGGTTTGGCTGCTTTTTCAAGATTTTGGTATTTATTCGAAAAATCACTCAATCTTGTTTTTAAGAGCTCAATGTCATTTTTTGCAAAAATAGATTTCATCTCTTTAGCAGAAACAATAACGATATTTGCTTTCGCCTTGATGTTAACAATCGGCCTATAAATAAAAAAATAACCAAAGATTAATAATATAACTAAAAAAATTAAGCCATTTTTACTTTTATTTCTTCTCATATTTTTATTATACAGCACCTCTCCCACTTATCATTACAATTGGTGTTAAGAGTATAATTTTTATGTCACTTAGCAAAGACATATGCTTGACGTAGTCAGCATCTATCATAATTCTTTTATCAAAGTTGATCTCTGAACGGCCAGTGACCTGCCAAAGACCGGTGATGCCTGGTTTGACAGAAAGGACTTGAGTAACTAATTTTTTGGTGTAAGGATATTGGCTTAATTGATTTTCTAATTCATCCGGATAATAAGCTCTCGGACCAACCAAACTCATTTCACCTTTTATAACATTCATTAATTGAGGAATTTCATCAATTGAATGACGTCTAATAAACTTGCCGATTGTAGTCACCCGGGGATCTTTTTTTAATTTATAACTACTTCTTTTGTACTCACCAAATAGTTTTTTAAAACGAGGATCTGTACGTAATAGATAATGAGCATTAATCATCATTGATCTAAATTTATACATTTTAAATGTTTTACCATTTGCCCCAATTCTTTCTGGAACATCAGCTAAGATCGGACCTTCCGAATCAATCTTAATTAATAATGATATTAATAAAGCTAAAGGTAAAAAAAATAACAATAAAATTGTAGCTAAAATCAAATCAATAACTCTTTTTAAATAAAAACAATAGTTTTTCCCAGTAAATATATTTGTCATATTTTTATGTTAGCTTATCGAATTCTGTTCCGGCAAAATTTTCAACTAGTACTTTGACTTTTGGCATGGAGCTTTTTTTGGCAATCAAAATAACATCAGCAGTGTTTATAATAATATTTTCTTCCAAATCAACTCCAACAATCAGCTTTCCATTATCATAGTTATATACAAGGCTATCTCTTACATCTTTAAGTTGCACCTTGCCTCTAACAACATTATCTTGAGGTAAGGATTGTAAAGCTGCTTTTAAGGCTTCCCATCTACCAACATCACTCCAACCAATATCTTCAACAATTACTTCGGCGTCGGTTTTTTCTAAATTTTCAAGAATAGCATTATCAAAACTAATGTTCTCCATCAGGTTATATTGTTTTTGCAGTATTTCATCAAAATCTTTTTTTTCGTAGTGATCTATAATTATTTGAGTATTTTCGTATATTAAAGGAGCATATTTCTTGAAAGAATTGCATATAAATTTTGGTGTTGAAACAAAATAACCTAAATTCCACGCATAATTCTTTGATTGCAAAAATTTTTTGGCTAATTTTTCATCAGGACGATACTTCCAACCTTTGAATTGAAAAAAATTAATACCTTCTAAATTGTCAATTTCATCGCCAAAATTAACATAACCTAGATTAACTGAAGGAAAACGGGGTTTATGAGAAATAAATATTATTTTATCAGGGTTTTTTTCAATTTTCTTACGCGCTATCCTTAACATCTTCTTAAATAAATCAACGTTTTTTACCAAGTGATCACTCCATAATATTGCTATTGGCTCATTAGGCTGATATTTATTTAGAATTCCCATGGATAGGGCAATTGCCGGTCCTGTATCTTTTTTAACTGGTTCTAAAATAAAATTTTTTTCTGGAATTTGAGGAAGTTGCTTCTGAATAAGTTTTTTATAAAAAGCATTACTGGAAATATAAATGTCATTGTGATTAAATTCAGGTAATAATCTTTCAACAGCTAATTGAAGGGTGGATTTATCACCAACAATTCTTTCAAACTGTTTTGGAGACTTCCTTCTTGATAAAGGCCAAAGCCTTGTTCCAGTTCCGCCAGCAAAAATTATTGCTTTCATAAACTTTTTGCAAAATTATCAATGAATCTACCCCTACTAAATTTTTTAATATGATCTAGCCCAAACTCTCGTACCTTACCTTTTAAAGTGTACTTAATTTTATTAAATCTTTCAATCGCTCTCTTTAAACTTTGTTCGTTTTGATCAAGAAAAAAAATTCCGGTTTTATTTTCATAAACCGTTTCTAGTGCACCTCCCTTTTTGTAAGCAATTACCGGACATCCAAAATATTGCGCCTCCAAAGAAACATAGCCAAAATCTTCCTCCTGAGGCATTATTAAGGCTTGGGCATTGGCATAAAGTTTTCCTAATTCAACATCCGATAGTTTTGATAGAAAAGTAATGTTGCTGCCCGCCATTTTTTTTAATTTCTTTTCATCTGTCCCCTCACCAACAATAATTAGATTATGTTTCAATCGATTAAACGATTTAACAGCCAAATCGATTCTCTTATATGGTTCCAGTCGAGATACAACAAGAAAGAATTTTGCCTGCCCTCCGAAGCCCTGGCGAAGGAGGAAATTTTGATATTTTATCTTTTTCCAGTATTCCATATCAAAAGGAGGATAGATAACTTCTGAATTTCGTTTATAATATTTTAAACAACGCTCTCTTACTGTCTTTGAAATCGAAATAATTTTATCTGGCCTTTGACTGACAGTTAAGTCCCAATTTTTAAACATATCCAAGTAACCGCTTATCAAATAACTAGCAAACTTATTGCTTAAATAATCTTTTTTATGACTCCAGAGATACCTTGTTGGCGTTAATAAGTAACAGATATGTTTTGTGCCAGGTTTAGTAATTATTGACTTGGCAAATGATGAAGTAACAGAAATTACCAGATCATAGTCTGAAAAATTAAACGATTCAAAAGCAAAGGGATAAAAAATAAAAGATAAGATTCTGTTTTTCTTTATAAAATTTGGGAGACTTTGTAAGAAAGAAGTCTTGATTTTTAAATCATTTGCCCAACTAGCCTTTTTTTTATCGAAATATGAAGTGTAAAAAATAGCTTCCGGAAACATTTTATGAAGATCCAATAACACTCTCTCCACCCCTCCCCATTTATCAATCCAGTCATAAACAATGGCGATTTTTTTCATTTATATTGATTTAACAATCTAATTGAATCTAAATTTTGATAATTAATCATTTCTTTTTTGACTATTTTTTCCATTTCATCATGTGAAACGGATCCCTTGTTTTTAAGAATTTCAAGTTTGTTTAACTTAAGAAAATCATCTAGATATTGCCGCCAATCTTTCATATACATCGGTCGTTTAAGTTTTATTTGCAGCTCTGAAAATGATAGAAACTGTTCCACAAGAAGATAAAGAATCTCTAATTCCTCCCTCAACATATAATTCTTGGCAATTTTTGCATCTTCTGTCTTGGGTACATTTCCCTTCCAGTTTGTCATACCTAAATAGGGTTTGCTGCCAGCAATTCTATGAACGACGATCTCTGCCGCCGTTTCTCCTGTCACGGCGAAGTGAAATTTATTCTGAATAGTTGAATAAAAGTCTTTAGCATCTTCTGTTTTAGGACTGTAATCGATACTTGTGGCAAAAATATCTTTGACTTTTTGATACAAATTTTTTTCAGAAGCTCTGATAGCTCGTACACGTTCCAAAAGTTCATCAAAGTAGCTGATCCCGCCGACTATTTTTCCTTCAGACAGACGTTCGTCATTCATTACAAATCCCTTGATTAAGTACTCACGCAACTGCTGAGTAGCCCAAATTCGAAATTGAGTGCCTCGATATGAATTAATTCTATATCCCAATGATATAATTGCATCTAAATTATAAAATTGTGTAGGATATTGCTTTCCGTCGTTAGCAGTTGTCAAGTATTCCTTGACAACTGAGTCTGTTTCAAGTTCACCTTCCGCAAAGACGTTTTTCAAATGCAGACTTATGTTTTGTTTTGTAGTTTGAAATAATGCTGCCATCTGACCCTGGCTCAACCAAACAGTTTCATTTTCAAGTTTTACTTCAATTTTCTGACTCCCATCTTTAGCGGTATAAAGAAGTATTTGAGAAGTTGGTGATTTTGGAAAATTTTTCTTCATATATTTACCTCAATAACTTTCATCGTAGCATTGCCAAAAATATCAATGACTTTAACGGCAAATTTTTTTGTACGAATCAAATTCGTCATAAAGCATAGTTAATGACTAATTTTGTAAACTCTAATTTTTTTATCAAAGGGTTGAATCATAAATATAGTATGGGGATTTTGGGTTTTTTTTATAACTTTTCTAAAAACCAACAATAACTGCTTGTCCGCCGAACTGTTAGAAATATGAACGCAAGTAACATAACCATTTATTTTTTTTACTAAACTTGAATTAACTGAATCTTCGTAATTATTAGGTGTTATAAAAAAAGAAACTACTAAATTTTCAATATCACTTATATAACCATTAAGGCCAAAAACAATGTATGAAGGACCAATATAATTATCTTGTCTTTTAAAAAGTGGAGAAATACTTAACTCGATCCAATTATGGGGAAAATCATTTGGTCTTTCTTTAAGATCTCTATATTTATTTAAATCGGCACTAACAACTTCAAGTATAGGAAGAAGCCCATCAATATTATTAAAACTAATAGATTCAAAGTCTGAATCTATAGGGACTTTGTTAAGTTTTTGTTCAAAACCGTTAACATGGATTTTACCTGACTTTTTTATTGACACATAAGGATTCTCTATTTTTTTAAAAGATAAATCATTTGAAATATCAATATTTTTTAATTTTCCTTTATCATCTACTTTAACCAAATTTTCGAACTTATTTTTATTATAGAAATAAGGTTTGACATAAAAAGATCCATCATCCCCCCTTTCAATTATTAAGAAACCAAAATAATTATTATTTTTTCTTAATATAATATAGGTTGGAGGATATTTCTTTATTTTTTTAGCTATTGCCATAAAATTCCTTATTTAATTTTTTATCCACTCCATTCGCCCATACTCCTTATCCTCAATCTCGCGATAATTTCATAAAGTTGGTTCTTATCTAAACATTCTATCAAAAACTTTTTTTGATTATAAATATTTAAATCCGTAAATTCTTTAGAGCTTTCATCAATGGTTTTATGTTCGACTTTATAACTTAAAAATACTGTCTTTTACATTTCATGCCAAATATTTAGTAATTCTTTATTGGTTTTTGTTTTTTCAATTTTTTTCTATCCATTCTTCATTCCACTTTATCAATTCCTTAACCTGATTTTTGAGCAGATTGTCATCAGAAGAAACAAACCGTTCATCATTTTTTAATAACTTTGTAAGTTGTTCAAAAATGTTTTTCATATCTAACATTTTATCACTTTTCCTCTATTTTTTATTTACACCCTAAAATCCAGCCACTCAACACATAATCTTGGCGGTTGTATGAAAAATTTGCCATTTGATAATGATAAAAAATGATATAATGTAAATACAAATTCCCGTAAGGGACGACCCGCTGGAAACAGCGGGGTTATTTTTTAATAAGAAGTTTAATAAAATCCTTTTTAAGAAAAGATAATTCATTTGGGCTAATCTTTCCTTGTTTATATAATAACCTTTTTACGTCAAACAGTCTCATTTGGGACATGAGCGCAGAAATTCTATTTCCTTTAATTATAGTTGGACGGTAGAATGGAGAGTCTTTTAACTTTGAGCTAGTTGGAATTCCAAAAAATATTCTATTGTTAAATTTTTTCAAAACGATGACTGGACGCAAAAATTTATTGCCCTTTCCGCATTCTTCATGCCCGACATTTTCTCCAATATGACACCACCAAACGTCTCCCTCTTGGAATTTTGGATACGTATTAAGACCATCAAGCTTAGGTTTGATTTTAAACCATACATCAAAGTGTTTAACGTAGTTAAACATACTTTTTCATTTTATTTTGCTAAATAATTAACTCGGCAAATAGAATAGTAAGTAATACTCCTGTATTTGTCAGTCGCATATAACCTACAAAAGTACCAGTTTGATCTATCGGAACGATATATTTTCCTCAATAGATCATGTAACAACGTATCAGGCAGAGGTGTCTTGTTTGAACAATAACCATGAAGTGATTGCAACAATTAAAACGATCAGAGCAAAAAGAAATTGAAAGTTGA
This sequence comes from uncultured Gammaproteobacteria bacterium, assembly GCA_964366945.1. Classification (GTDB taxonomy): domain Bacteria; phylum Patescibacteriota; class Microgenomatia; order UBA1406; family GWC2-37-13; genus GWC2-37-13. Next base: position 8,958 of record CAYIVY010000008.1, on the reverse strand, counting down.
CCAAAAGAAGAAGTGTTCCGATTAAACCAAACAGGGCTAATAATTTGTATATGGTCTGCTGGTCAATTCCCATAAAGTACTTCTTTATAAATTTTAACAGTTCCACTGGTCATCTTTTCAAATGAATACTGTTTGATAATGTTACTGTAATTAAAATTCGGTTTTTTCTCTATAAAACTTTTTATTTTTTCAGCAATATCATCAATATTATTTGGATTAAAAGACAAATAATTATTGCCGAGTAATTCTTTAAAAACATTAATATTAGACGCAATGATTGGACAGTTAAAATAGGCCGCCTCAATCAAAGGTAGTCCAAAACCCTCTGAAAGCGAGGGATGAATTATGGCCAAAGAATTTTTATAAAAAAATACTAAGTCAAAAATTGTCGGATTATTAAAAAATAATATCCTTTTTTCCTGTTTCAATCTATTGATTAATTGAAACAAACGTTCTTTAAAATAATCATTTGGACCTAATAAAATTAATTTATTGGCAGTCTCTACTTTAGAAAAGGCACAAATTAATTTGTCCACATTTTTATGCGGATAAAAATTTCCAACATAGATAAAAAAATTCTTAAATATATTATCTAAATTTTTATTTTCTAATGCTTTAATAATCTTATAACTAACCCCTTCATAAAGAAAAAGGGTTTTATTAAAGATTTTTTCTCCATAAATATCCCCCAATTGTTTTTGTACAGTGTAAGTAGGAGTGATAATTTTTTTTGCCTTTTCAATCTGACATCGGAGAATAATTTTAAAAAATAAATATTTAATATTATAAATTAACTGATTCTTCGTTGAGGCTCTACCAGTTTTAAAAAATATCGGAGTCAAATCGTGAACTGTTGCAATAAATTTATTTAAATAAAAAATCGGATAACTAAAATAGGTAAAATGCATTAAATCAAGTTTGTCATGGTTTAGTTGTCTTAAAAAACCAATCTGCTCTGATAAGCTGTGCCAGGGATAATCGGCTATTTTTTTAATGAAATTCTTACTCTTAAATTTAACTTTATAAAAATCCTGTTTTCTTAAATATACATAATAGAAATTATCATCTGAGTTATTTTTATCAAGATAAAATAAAAAATTTTGCAGATAGGTACCTATCCCTGTTTGCGAATAAAGCCTGGCATCTATTCCTATTCTCTTCATTTTGAAAAATTTTTTCTAATCAAAATTAATAAATAAACTAATTGATTGATTAACCAATTATGATTATCATCATAATGTTTTTTATAAAAAATTTTCATTGAATCATAAAAATAATGACTGGTTTCTTCCCTAATTTTTATATCTTCTTTATTTAAGCCAGAAGCTGATTTTATATGAAGGACTTTCCATAGCGGATAATAGATTATTTTATAGCCTAATTTTTTTATTTGAAAAGACATTTCTATATCTTCGCCATAAGCAAAATAATCTTCATCAAAACCACCGAATTTATCAATAATTGCGCGTTTTGTAAACAAAAATGCCCCGGTCAAAGCATCAATTTCATGAACAGTGTTTAAATTTAAATTAACCAAATGATAACCTCCAAATAATTTGTTTAATAAAGGTGTCTTACTAAAAAAATTTTCTAGTCCTAAAAAATAAGTGAATGATCTCCAGAGAGTAGGAAATCCTCTATGCGAAGCTGGGTCAATCTCTCCAGTTGGCAAAACTACTTTAACTGTTAAGGCACCAATATTACTTTGTAGTTCAATTACTCGTACTAAATCGCTAAAATCAACATCAGTAACAATGGCATCTGAATTAAGATATAAAATATACTTACCCTTACTCTTCTCTATACCAAGATTATTGGCCTTACCGAAACCAAGATTTGCTTCACTAAAAAAAATGTGAAGATCATTCCACTGTTTAGCTAAATTCAAAAGCATTTCAACGCTGCCGTCCTGAGAGTTGTTGTCAACGACTATTATTTCATAATCTAAGGGATAGTTAATAAAGTTTTTTTTTAAAGAAAGTAGACATTTCTTTGTTGTCACTTTTGTATTGAAAGAGACAATGATAATTGAAAGAGAGAGCATAAATAAAAATAAATTATCGTTTAGGTGATTGTTTCATGCGTCTGGCTTTTCCACCCGTTCCAACCTTTCTTGTTTCTTTTTTTCTTGGATCCCTTGTTAGCCAACCATTAGATTTAAGTAATGGTCTATAGGCTTCTTTGTCAACAATCTCAAGCGCTCGAGATACCCAGTGAACCATTGCGTCAAGTTGTCCAGTTGTTCCGCCACCTGATACAAGTATAGAGACAGCAAATCTATCTTGATTTTTAGTCAACTCTAGCGGAAGTGTCAAAAATCTTTTTGCATAAGATTTAAAAGCGGTCTCATCTAAAGACTTTCCGTTAATGTAAAAGTCCCCAGATTTTATTTTTAGTTTATTAACTAAAACTTCTCCACCTTTTTTTGGAAGGTAAAGCCTGACCCTGGCCACTGACTGTTTCCTACGACCAACTGCCTCATAATAACTAATGTCTTTTGTTTTTTTAGCCATGTTCAGTTAAATATAAAATTTATAAAAATTATAATTGTTATAACTATTATTTAGCAAATTTGTTTTGAAAAGTGTGCTCCGAGTTTGGAAAAATATGAACTCGATTCAATCTTTCGCTGCGAAATTTATTTTTTGGCAGCATACCCGATACCGCTCTTTTAATAACTTCTCTTGAATCTTTTTTTAGTAGATCAGCAAAATTAATTTTGCTTAATCCGCCCGGATAACCAGAATAATTTGTGTACTCCTTTGATAGTGATTTTCTTCCGGTCACTCTAATTTTAGAAGCATTAGTAACAACTACATGATCACCAATATCAAGATTTGGAACATAGTTCGTTTTATTTTTTCCTTGAACGAGTCTAATAATTTGTGGAACCATTCTGCCTAAAATTCTTCCGGACACATCAATTAGATGCCATTTTCTACTAATCTGATTTTCCTTAGTTGGCTTTGTTGAATGTGTCAATCTATTCATAATATTTTTTGTTTTATAATTGGATATACCCAGTCAATTCGACCCATCTCAGCACCATCTGAATTTCTTTTCCCTAATTTAACAATTCGTATATAACCACCACTAACTTTACTTATAACCGGACTAATGTCATTATAAGCAATCTCTATCACACTTTTGCTGTCCAATTTTTGTCTCAAATAGGTAAGATTTGACTCGGTTTTTACTTTCATCTTTTCAATTAATTTCTCAATTACCGGTTTCATCGCTTTTGCTTTAGCCAAGGTGGTCGTCATTTTACCTTTTGAAAAAAAATTAACAGCTAATTTTCTCACCAAAGCGCGATTAGCATCGTAACCATCACTAAATTTTATTTTTTTAACTCTATGGCGCATATTTAGTTAAGTTGAATCTCCATTTTTTTTAATTCTTCGTCAATTAACTCAATAGACTTTTTTCCGACCCCTTTCATTCCGGTTAATTTATCTTTTCCTGTTTTCACTAAATCGGCCACCGTTTCGATTTTTTCTCTAAGTAAGGCATTGATTACTCTTGAAGGTAAGTTTAATTCATCGATAATAATCTCAAATAATTTTTTATCAATCGCTTCTTTTTTTTCATCAGCCTCACTAGTCAGTTTTTTTAATTTTGGAGCATCTTTTCCTGAAAGAAGGTAACTAAAATACTCTTTTAGTAACTCAGAGGCTTCTTTAATGGCGTCAGTTGGTTTGATACTTCCATCTGTTTCAATTTCTATGATTAATCTGTCAGAATTACCTTTTCTTCCTACTCTAGCTTCCTCAACTTTGATATTAACTTTCTTTACTGGTGAAAAAAACGCATCGACTGGGATATATCCTGTCTTTTTTTCCTCTCTATCCTCAACTGTCGAGTAGCCAACTCCAACTTCAACAATCGCTTCAAATGAAAGTTTAGCTTTATCGTCTGTCATTTCGGCTATATACAAATCCTCATTAATTGGCCTTACTTCTCCCTCTATATCTTTTGCTAATATTTTCTTGACTCCTTTTCCATCAAAGTTCACTTTATAAGGTCCACCATCTTTGACTTCAAATTTAAGTTGTTTTAGATTTAACATCATTTCTAAGACAGATTCTTTTATTCCTGGAATAACCGAAAAAAGATGTGGAGAATTATTAAATTTAATATTAGTAATAGCCACTCCTTTTAACGAAGATAGGAGGGTTCTCCTTAAAGCATGACCCATACTTTGACCAAAACCTTGTGGTAAAGGTTCAATTACAAACTTGCCATAGCTACCCTCTTCTGTGATTTGGGTAAAAAAAACTGGACTAAACATATTTTTTTATAAAATTTATAATTTTTACCAAGTCAAGCTTGGTTTTATAACCGTAATTTTATTTAGAATAATACTCAATTATTAATCTCAAATTTATTAGTTTTTCGATCACCTCTTGAGTTGGGTCCATGATCAACTTTCCAACAATGGCTTTTTTTTCCAACCAAATTGGTAGAATAATATCTTTATTGCCAATGCTACTTTCTATATATGGTATCTTAGTCGCTTTCTCATCAGCAAAACTAACTTCTTCGCCAACTCTTAGCTGATAAGAGGCTATAGAAACTTTTTTCTTGTTGATCGCAATATGTCCATGATTAACTAATTGACGGGCCGCAGCTCGTGTCGGAGCAAAACCTAGATGAAAAATAATATTATCCAGCCTTCTTTCTAAATACTGAGATAGGTATAAAGCCGTATTACCTTTTTTCATGCTAGCTTTTTTAAAATATGTTTTTAATTGCTTTTCGGTAATACCAAACATAAACCTTAATTTTTGTTTTTCTCGCAGTTGTGTACCTCTCTCCGATACTTTTTTTCTTTTTCGTAGTCCATGTTGACCAGGTGGAACGTTAAGTTTTTTCAGTAATCTGGCATGAGACTTAGACCCAACTGTCTTTAATTCTAAATCTACCCCTTCGCGTCGGGAAATTCTATTTTTTGGACCTAAGTAACGCATTTATATGATTTTTATAATATTTATAACCTTTATTTTATACTCTTCTTATCTTTGGCGGTCTCACACCATTATGAGGAACCGGCGTAATGTCAATAACTCTATTAATATCAACTTTTGATCCTTTGATTGCCCTTAAAGATGCTTCCCTGCCTGGCCCAATACCTTTAACAAAAACATCGGCTGTTTGAAATCCAAACTTCTCCCAGGCTTTTTTCAAGGCAGTCTCCGTAGTGACAGTTGCTGCATAAGGAGTTGATTTTCTAGTTCCAGAAAACCCATGCATTCCGCAAGATCCTGTTACAATAGGGTTTCCTTTTTCATCAGTAACTGTCACCATAGTGTTATTAAAGGTCGAGGTAATATAAATTTTACCTTTAATAATATTTTTTTTAGTTTGTTTAATCATAGTTTTATTTTGCTGTTTTTTCTTTTACTGCTTCAGCTGTTTTATTTTGCTCTAATTTTGCCCACATCTCCTTTTTTAGAGCTCCAACAGTCTTTCTCTTTCCTCGTTTGGTTCGGGCATTAGATTTAGTTCTCTGACCGTGAACCGGTAGACCTCTGATATGTCTAATCCCTCGATAACTGCCAATCTCCCTTAGCCTCTTAATATTTTCATTAATGGCTTCTCGCAAATAACCCTCAACCTTATAATTTTTTTCAATTACATCTATAATTTTTCTAAAATCTTCTTCAGATATTTCTTTAACTTTTTTATTAGCTTCTATCCCTAACTGAGATAAGATAGTTTTTACATTGCTCCAACCAATACCATATAGAATAGTTAAAGCATAGTCAATTCTCTTTTCATCTGGTAAAGTCACTCCCAACATTCTTGCCATAATTTTATTATTTAAATTGATTTATCCTTGTTTTTGTTTATGTTTAACATTAGAACAAACAACGTAAAGATTACCTTTTCTTTTAACTATTTTACATTTAGGACAAATTTTTTTTATTGATGACTGAATTTTCATAACTATTTACGATAAACTATTCTGCCTCGATTTAGATCATAATGGGTTAGTTCCAATTTAACCTTATCACCGGGAAGAATCTTTATATAATTTTTTCTCATTTTTCCTGACAAATAACACAAAATAACCTTTTCTGAATTAGTCAATTTTACTTTAAATAAGGTGTTGGGAAGATTTTCGACAACCTCTCCCTCAACCGTAATCACGCCGTCCTTCATAAAGTCTATATTTTAACACAATTTTATTCTATATTCATGTCAAAATTAATGGACCCTCATTGGTAGCTGCAACTGTATGCTCAAAGCATGCAGATAGGCTCCGATCTTTTGTAATAATTGACCAATCATCTTCTTCATAAACCATCTTCTCCGTTCCCATTGCATAAATAATTTCAATTGCTATCACTAAACCCTTTTCTATTAATGGCGACTTATTAATCGGACGCTCAATAAAACCAAAAACATAAGGATCTTCATGTAATTCTTTTCCAATTCCATGACCGGTCAATTGCTTGATAATAAAATATCCGTTTTTGGTAATTTTTTTTTCGATTACAGAAGAAATCGACCCTATTCTATTTCCTATTTTTACCACTTTAATTGCCTGATAAAGAGCTTCTTCCCCAATTTGCAAAAATTTATGAATCTTTGCGTCTTTATTTTTTCCAACCACTTTGGTGGTCGCATAATCAGTATGCAAACCTTGATATAGCATTCCTATATCCAACGTCATGACGTCTCCTTCTTTTAAAATACGACTACTTGGTTTAGTGTGAACTATTTGTTCGTTAATTGGTGAACATATCGTCCATAAATAACCGGAAACAGTTTTAAAAGACGACTCTCCTCCTTGTTGTTTTATTAATTCTTCAGCTCTGCTATCGATTTCTTTAGTGGTAACACCTTCTCTAATTAATGGTAATAATTCTTGAACAACCGCTCTTAATCTTTTTCCTCCCTCAATCATTATCTTGATTTCTTGATCTGATTTCAGATTTACCATTTATGAAAAATAAATTGTGCGATACGTCAACTCTAATTTATCGTAAAAATCTTTTAAAGAATAGTTATTCTTAATTAAATAATCTGCAAATGCAATTGTTGGGCCCATATTGATTCCTATTATTTCATTGATATCTCTTTCCTCGCCATAAAGCTCTGATCGCTTATTTCTTTTTGAAATTCTTTTGTAACGAATATCTTTATCCGTAAAAAGGCAAACGATTACTAACTTAACTTTTGGAAACTCTTTTTTTAAATATAAATACTCTTTCCATGAACGCATTCCTTCAATTATTATTATTGAATTATTATTTAAAGCTTCCTGAATTTTTGTAATATTTAAAATTGCCAATGCTTCTTCTCCATATTTTTTTCTTATTTCTTCGCGAACGATTTTATGCGTTTTTTCATCATGGGACAAATTTTTTTGATTAATATAATCATTGATAATTTTTCCAAAAGAAATTGTTGGTAAGTTTTTTTTCTGAAAAAAATCAGCTGCATCAGTCTTACCTGTTCCTGGTAGACCAACGATAGCGATGATAGTCTTTTGCTTTCTTTTCCAACTAGTTACTTGATTTTTTATTAGTTGTTTACCTAAACCTTTAAGGATTTCCTCATTAACCTCTTCTATTTTGATTGTTCCGTCAATCTCAATTAATTTGTTTTCTTTTCTGTAATATTCAATGACAGGTTCGGTAAATTTGTAAAACAAAGTTATTCGTTTTTTTAATGCAGGCAATGTTTCGTCGCTTCTTGTATTATCGTCTCGGTGAAACAACCTCCAAATAGCCTCTTTTTGAGAAATGTTAAGATAGATTACTTTATCAACATTATTTTTAAATTCTTTGACCTGTTCTATCGTCCTTGGAAATCCATCAAGAATATAACCTTTCTTATATTCTGGCCGTGAGAGATAAGAATTAACTATTTCAATAGTTTTCTCATCTGGAACAAGAAGACCCGCATTAAGTATTTCTTTAATATATCTTCCTAGTTGGGTTTTTTCCTTGGCAATTTTTCTAAAAATATGACCGGTTGATAGATAAGGGATCTTTAGCTGCTTGGATAATAAATTACCCTGAGTTGATTTCCCCGATCCCTGAATCCCGATTAAAACTAATTTCATATATAAAATTAATCTAATTTTTTAGTTTCTTTATGAACGGTGTGTTTTCGACACACATTACAAAATTTGCTCAGTTTTAAATTACCGGTTGTATTAACTTTATTTTTATCAACTACATAATTAACAGCATGACATACTTCACAAACTAAACCTACGTCAATTCTTGATCCTTTTTTAGCCATAAGAAAATATAAAATTTATAATAATTATAATTTTTATAACGATTATTTAACAAATCTGTCATAGTTCCTCATCATTAATTGAGATTCTACCTTTTTAAAGGTTTCCAAAATTACGGAAACAACAATCAAAATACCCGTACCCCCAATTACTAAATTAGTCAGTCCGGTTATTTTTGAAAATAAAACCGGCATCACAGCAACTACTCCTAAGAAAATAGCTCCAGCAGTAGTAATTCTATAAAGGATTTTTTCCAAGTATTGCTTTGTGGCTAACCCTGGCCTAATCCCAGGAATAAACCCTCCTTGTTTTTGTATCTCTTCAGAAATCTTTAGTGGATTAAAAACAATAATGGTATAGAAATAAGTAAATCCTATGACAAGGAAAAAGTAAAAAAAATTGTAGAAAAAACCAGTCGGTGAAAAAACAGTTGAGAGAAAAATTCCAACGCTCGATAGAGCTGGATTTTTTACATATCTTAAGAAATTACCTATCAGCTGAGGAAAGAGAACAAAAGAAACGGCAAAAATAATTGGAATTACGCCTGCCTGATTTAATTTTAAAGGAAGAAAGTTGGTTGCTCCTTGATACATACGATTTCCCTTTATTCTTTTTGCATACAAAACTGGTATTCTTCTGGTTGCTTCGTTGATAAATACAATTGCTGCAATAACGACCAAGGAAAGGGCCAAAAATATAAT